>JANOBN010000304.1:0-8254 GCA_031411675.1 Bacteroidota bacterium
ATATTCCACTTTTCACAATATTGCTGAATAAAAGGAATAAATTCTGCGTCGCTTATCCGGGGTGTTTTAACTGACCCCTTACTAATCTGGCAAGCAGATGACAGATCAGGGTTTGCATCACCGGTCATGATTTTAATATCAGGACTAAATTGCCCGGCAGCCTGCATGAATGCTTTAACAAGAGAAACCCTTCTTCCGGCAGACAGTATTAAAATATTTCCTTGCATACGGCAATATTAATCATTACCGGTAAATGTTGGCATAGTTTCCTGCTTTCCGGCATTCACATTTTTCGTTTGAAAAAGTCCGGAAGCTGTCATAAACAGTATTCTTAAATCAAGGATGAAAGCCTGCTTTTCAATATAAGTGATATCTAACTCAAATTTTTCTTTCCAGCTTAGTGCATTACGACCATTTACCTGCGCCCAACCCGTTATGCCCGGCTTAACGGAATGCCTCCTTCTTTGGATTGCATTGTATAATGGCAGATATTCCATTAACAGCGGCCGGGGGCCAACAAAGCTCATGTCGCCTTTAAGAACATTAATAAGTTGTGGTAACTCATCCAATGAAGTTTTACGTAAAAATCTGCCTGTTTTATGCATTCGTTCCATGTCCGGCAAAAGTTCTCCGGTTCTGCTTCTTTTATCATTCATGGTCTTGAATTTTAATAAATAGAAGGGCTTTTCATTCAAACCGGGTCGTTGCTGGGTGAAAAATACTTTATTATTTTGTGTTAATGCAAGAGCAATAACAATAGTTAAAAAAACAGGCAGCAAAATAATCAACATGATTAATGCTGCAATAAGATCAAAAGATGGCTTTATGAAATTTTGATAGATCATTTTAAAAACATTTTGGCATTCTTCTTCGAAAAATGTTCATGAGCAAATGTCAGGCATTTGTCCCGAATATCTTTATCGGGATGTGAATAAGCTTTAATGATGATTGCAGCAAGGGCGGAAGAATCATTATTGTCAACCGCAAATCCTATTTGATTCCCGGTAAGCAATAACGACAATTCCGAATCAGTTGCACCAATGGAGATTACGGGAGTGCCGGAGGCAAGATAATTAGGCAGTTTGCTGGGAATGGAATATGCTTCAAATCCTTTTTTATAACCCACCCATGCCCGATCACCACAACTAATGGAATATTGATACATGTCATCACTCTGCATTTCAAGAAAAACGATGTTAGACGCTCCTGATGAAATTTCTTTTTTTACCGGATCCATTCCTTCTCCTTCTCCAATGAAAACATAAATGATATCCTGATGTTCCCTTGTAAGAGTTGCACAACTTAAAATAGTTTCCACATCATGTGTTCTGCCGAGATTGCCTGAATAAAGCACAATGAATTTATGCTGTAGGTTGTTTTTCTGAATAAAGGGATTTTCTTTTTTATTAACAGGTTTTATTTTTGAAAGGTCCGTCCAGTTATAAATGGTCTGAACCGGAGTGTTACAATATTGCGATATTGCCCGGCTTAACGAATAGGAGGGGGAATATATATGTTTAAATAAGGGATAACTCTTTTTATTTAAATGGGCGAGATAGCGTGCCGGTAGTTCGATAAGAAAGCCCGGTAACATATTGCGGAGTATGTCAGGATAAAGATCATAAACTAATGCATGAAGTGTTTTATTCCTTATGTTTTTTAAATAATAAGGAAGATATAAAAGAAACGGGGGGTTGGTCACCAGAAATAATTCTTCAAAATCCACATGATTATTACTCAACCATTTTTTTACCTCAGTATAAAATTTCCACCATGATTTCAATCTGCTTAAAGATGTTGTTCGCTGATAAGAATGAAAAGTAACAACCTTATGAAAAACCTCATCTCCTTTTATCCTGTTACCGCTGATAAGGGTGCACTGATATCCACTTAATTTATACGCTTCACCGATATCGCAAAGCATATCATTTGGAGACTGGTTGATGAAAATAATTGATTTATTCATTTCTTTCAATCACCGGTGTTAAATTTTAACCTAACAAGGTTTTTAAGAATAACCCATCTGAACATCATTTTTTTTCCAAAGCTATATACACTGACAGGTTTATTTTTCCATTGCACAGAATTACCTCCATGGCGCCGGTAATAAACCAGTTTTTCATGGATAAAGGATGTTCTGTAAAATGCATCCGCAACCATACCGATCCAAATATCATGCATTGGAATGTCTTTTGGAAATGGTAAACATTTATCTAATATCTTACGATTAAAAGCCATACAGCATCCAAGGTAGGCGTTTTTTATGGAGTTTCGAATTATGCCTGAACCTGATTTGTTTATACCGAACATAGATGGTAATATTATGTTCAGATCCTTGTCGGTAATAAAACAATCACTCACCACTAATTCATAACGATCCAGTTCCATCATCATCACTTTCACTTTATCATTCGTCCAGATATCATCCTGATCACTCAGAAAAATATATTCGCCACTAGAAAATTTAATCGCATTTTCAAAATTAAATACCGGACTTTTGAATTTATTGTTTTCATAAATCCTGATCCGGCCATCATTAAAGCTTCTGACTATGGAAATAGTATTGTCGGTTGAACTATCATCTGAAATAATTACTTCATCATCCGGGCTAAGTTGAGGTAATATGCTGTCAAGCTGGGCACGGATGTATTCCGCACCATTAAAAGTAGCTATACATACCGATATTTTCATTTTTGTAGTAAGGATTTTTTAATACCAACTGCCTTTTTTATTTTTCTTACCATAGAGATAACAAGTGACAGACACGTTGATACAAATGAAAAGAAATAAAGTTGTATTCTTTTCCTAACAGAAATATTAGATTTTGCAAATTCATTAATATCAAGAATGGGATTCATAACTGATTTATTGATCACTTTGCAATAGTACCTGGGATTAAAAATGAAATTACTTAATAAAAGCCCACGCAATTCATTTCTTCTGTATTCTCCGGTAATTAGTTTACGTTTTATCAATGGAAAACCATTTTTTATTAATAAATCAATTCCTGCAAATGAAGGATTTAATAACGCTGAATTTTCATATAACTGATAATTTGATCCTAACTTAAATCCTTTGCTAATGAGATGGCTACAAAGCCCTACTTCATAGCATTCAATAACTTCAGTAAAATCGGTTTTGTATCCATGTCTGGAAAAGTAATCAACCACCTCATTAAATACTTTTTTTTGCAGGACTATAAAGTAAGACTGAATGTGCCAACTTACCTGCCATGAGCTTATCAGACCAGCATACTCCCAACCTGAACTTCTGATCTTATTTATGGAGTCATCTAGTGTACGAAATAAAATACATGAATCATTCACCAGTGAAATTTCATCCCATTCATCAAGATTAAGTGTAAGAAGTGCTTTACTCCACATTCCAAAATCAAATCCTTCATTTTTCAAAAATGTAACAGATATTTTATTTTTCTTAAGTTTGTTTAGATGATCTGCCTTTATGCTTCTCTGATTTGTTAGATATTCAACTTTTGTAAAGTGTTTTTTTAGTTCATATAAGTAAATGAAAATATAATCAGAGATTGAATCCGATTGTGAATAAGAGCTAAATAGACAAAGTGATTTCATTCAATTTATTTTTGGTCGAAGGATCAAGCTATTTTTATCATTTTGCTTTTACCGGATTCGTATTCTTCAATGAGTAGTTTATTCCAAGTCTCTTGAGCGTAGCTAATATCGTATTTTTTTGCATATTTATGCAGAGCAGCTGAGTCAATAGGATATTCGCCTGTTTGATAGAGAATCATTTCGGCAACCATTCCTTCTGTGTTTTCATGTCCTTTAACGATTTTGCCAGTATTTTCAATTAGTATTTCCTTTACTCCACCACAATCTGTAGCAACAACAGGCAATCCTAAAAGTAAAGCTTCAACTGTAACAATGGAAAATGATTCAATTGTTGACGTAAGCACGAAACCATCAGCGGTTTGCAGGTAATTCTGGAATTCATCGCCGGCAGGATTGATAAATTTAACTGCTGCGCCCAAATCCAACATTTTTATTCTGGTAAGACACGTAATAAATAAGGCTTCATCAGAAATAGAACCTAACCATAGGAATTTTGTTTGTGGAAATTTACTAATTAGGAGTTTGGCGATTTCAATAAAAAATAGTGGATTTTTGTTTTGATCTACTGTGCCGGCCATGATCCATAGAAAATCTTTTTCATCAAATCCAGTATTTTTCCTGTATTGATTGAATATTTGTTTGTTTTTTTTAATTAATTCAGTATTTATAGCCGGATAAATAATTTTTATATTACCTGTACGCCCTTTTGATTTTAAAAGATATGCTGTTGTGTTTGAATTTGCAATAATCAAATCCGGATAATTTATTATTCGTTTTTCCTGTTCAGGAGTAAGGGTTTCAAACATTTGTTGTAGCTCATGCACATGAAGCCATGTTGTAACTTTTCTTTGCTCAGCTTCTTGTAAAATATCCGGAAGCGCAATTGTGTTAATATACCATATAGATGATTGTCTTTGATTAAGTAAAAACGGATATAGTGTATTTTTTCTGAGTTTGTTTATATAATGCCTGACTCTTAAATGATATTTGTTAATTTTAAGGTATTTGTAAAAGAAATATTCAGGAAGCCTGGACGCTAGAGAACCATTAACACTGCTTACTACGTTAACATCCCATAATGGAAGTAAAGTGTTTAATAGATTGAATAATACAATTTCCGATCCGGTCCGATTCAGCGATGGTGTGAAAAAGGTGATTTTTCTTACTTCGAATGATGGAGTTGAGTGATACCTTGTAAAAAAATATATTCTATAAATTAGTTGGTATAACTTGGCGAAAAGTGCGCTGGATTGAATTAGATTTCGTAAAAATTTATTTTTTATTTTCTTTTGAACCTTTAATTGATATAACTGCTTTGGGGTAAGATATTTTTTATGTACTGTTGATCGCTCCAATTCTATTTGAAAATAATTATGGGATATGGAGCTTACTCCTGAAGTATCATAGACAGCAACAGGTTCATTGATGTACTGTGTACTAGCTCCAAATTTAATAATGCTTCTAAAAAAAAAATCATAATCACCTGCAATGCGAAATGACTCATCATACATTCCCTGCTCAAGAAATAAAATTCTTTTAATAAATGATGCAGGATGCCAGATGTTATCATTATATAGGTGAAATAAAGATAATTTTTCGGGCAGAGACTTAATTTCTCTTCTTCCATTACCAAAATCAAATATCAAAGGGCAATAGAGAATGTCAGCTTTATAATCGTTTCTAAATATGTTTGAAAGTACATCCTTACAAAGATAATCACCACTGTTCAGAAAGAGACAATAATCACCGTTTGCGGCTAATATACCTTTATTCATAGCATGATATATACCATTATCCTTTTCAGAAATCCAATAAGCAAGGCGCCCCTTATATTTATTGATTACCTCTCTACTTTTATCATCACTACCGCCATCAATAATAATAAATTCATAATTCGCAAATGTTTGTTCCAATACACTTTTTATGGTAAGGTTCAAACCATCAGCATTATTATAATTTATTGTAATAATAGAGAGTGTCTTCAATTGGATGTTGAATTATCGACCAAATAATGAATTTAGCTTTTTAATTATATAAGTTTTGATAATATTTATTGGCCTTTTTTCGTTTTTTTGTTGTATTAGTGCAGCATTAAGGATTTTTGTATGTTCAAAAATTGAATTATCATATTCATCATATACCTCCCCAATAAATTTTAACCCTTCTCTTTTGTGTGGGAATGGTTTATTTTCCCGATAGTGAAAAAAATCATCATGTGCTAAAATATCTCCGGCATATATATCATAAATTCTATTTAAAAATAGTTGATCATCATTATAGCGAAAGCCTTTATTATCCTGAAGATGTTTTTCGATTAGCAACTTCATATTTATTCGAAAATCATTTTTTAAACCCCATGTTCCACCAAGAATTTTGACATTATGATATGGATGGTCTCTCATAATATGGAGTGATTTATCACTTTTTATCCAGTCGTCTACAGCATATTTTTCGCGCATCGATAATCGTGAATCGGTATCGCGAACTAGGAAGCGCAGCACATTTTTATCATCATAAGGTAAAAATCGCCAGAACATACCATATTCATTGATGTTGGATTCTGACATGTCAATAACTTGCGCTCCAACTTCTTTTAGCCTTTCAAGATATTCTTTGGGAACGCTGGAATTATAATATACTCTGCATATCCAATCCGGGAAATATACCTTATGTAATAAAACATTTTTAATGGCACCTTCACAATATTTGGGCAAATTGCCATATAGACTGAAGCTGATAATATTCTCCATCAGATTAGTTTAGTGATTATGCTTACCAATTCTGATGCACGTTTAAAATAAGTATGATGTTCTTTAACATGATGGTACCCGCATTCAGCTATAGCATTTAATTCCTCTTTATGATTCAGATAATAACCAATTTTATCCAACATTTCATTTTTTGTTTTATAGATGATAAAATGTTTTTGAAGATCAAACAATTTCTCAAGCCCCGGAGTTACATTTGTAATCAGACATGTTTTACATCCCAGCGTTTCAAATGTGCGAAAATTAATATCATCAGATAAATTTCGATTAAAGTGAATAAAATAGGAATTCACAACTTTTACCATATCATCTCCTAGAACAAAAATATCTGATTGGAGTTGGAATCGTGTCTTAATGGCATCAAGCCACTCTGCACGGTTAAGGTAACTGCCACAAAAACCTACTTCATGTTGTTTCAGTACGTCGGGCATGTAATCGATTAAGTCATCAGGATAGGCATTAGGAAACCAACTTGTTTTTTGTTTTTTAAATAATTTCTGATGATGTTCTATGGCACATAATACAATGTCTATTTTATGTTTATTGCAGGTTTGAACATGTGCATCCGGCACACAATGTGAATCTATTGACCAAAATAATTTTAATTTATTTGTTGATGATAAATCCGGAATCCAATTTGTAGCCTCATAATTCTCCAGTAATATAATTACCTCGGAATCTTTAGAAATATCATTAAATGGAATATGGAAATTATCATAGTTTAATCCCCATACAATACAATCATGTCCTGTTTTTTTTAATGCCCTTTCAAGATTAAGTGCTTCTCTATAATTCTGGTTCGCAACGTGCCTCCCTTTTTCCTGAATAATTAGAAAGTTCATCTTTATATAATAAAAGGTTTTTAGGATTTAATTATTTCCCAATTTAACAGAGGCAGGATTGCAGAATTACGACCTTCTCCGGTTTTTGCTACGGGACTTATTCTGTCAACAATATAGAAGCTGGTATCAAATTTAAAATTATCTAAACCTTCAACTTTTGGTATAATAGCATCAACGGCCACGGTATAATCGCCCTCACGTAAAATATTCATCGGCAGCTCTACAAGAAAAGTGTACATACCCTTTTCCCAAATAGCGGTTTCATAGCCATCCAGATTTGTGTCTTTTAAACAGGTTGTAATTATAGGTCCATACTTTAAATGGCTCAAAAAAACTGTAAAATCATATCCTTTGCCCGGTATATTGACTTCTGCTTTAATTTCAACAAATCCTTTATTCTCATTAACTAAATCCGAATGAGCATCCATCTTTTCATTGAGAATCCTTACAGATCTGATTTTAATTTTCTTATCTTTTTCAATTGGACTATTATCAACATTTACTCCTGAACTACTTTTAGAATGAAGATAAAGGCTAATCATTTTTTCTGTTGGCCCATATCCGGCAATGCTGCCATTTTCAAGCAAGATAGACTTTGTGCAAAGGGAGGAAATAGCTGACATGTTATGACTAACAAAAAGCACAGTTCTTCCTTTAGATGCAACATCCTCCATTTTGCCCAAACATTTTTTCTGAAATGCCATATCTCCAACGGCAAGTACTTCATCAACAATTAATATTTCAGGCTCCAGATGCGCTGCAACTGCAAATGCAAGTCTAACATACATACCACTTGAATAACGTTTCACTGGAGTGTCGAGAAAACGTTCTACTTCGGCAAAAGCTACAATTTCGTCGAATTTGGAACTGATTTCAATTCTACTCATACCTAAAATAGAGCCATTTAAATATATATTTTCCCTTCCTGTTAATTCAGGATGAAATCCTGTTCCAACTTCCAGCAACGAACCGACTCGCCCGTGTATATCAGCCCCACCGACCGTCGGCTCGGTGATGCGCGAAAGGATTTTCAAGAGCGTGCTCTTGCCTGCGC
>JANOBN010000305.1:0-3359 GCA_031411675.1 Bacteroidota bacterium
AAATGGTGCATTTACTCCTACTATATATATATATCAAACCAGCAATATTACAGTAAGCATTCAGGATTCTTTCGGCTGTGTGGTGAATTCGTTGACAAGAACAGTTGTTAAAGATGTGCCACCACAGGCAAGTATAACCGGAGTTTCAGGAATATGTCCCAGTGATTCTGCCTTATTAACTGCCGGTAGCGGGGCTTCTTTTTTATGGTCAACAGGAGCTACATCGCAAAGTATATATATTAATAACCTTAACAACTATTCCGTATCAATAGCTGATACAGCAGGATGTGTTTCCTCTTCTGCTCCATATAGTGTTACTTTATATAGTACACCCAATGTTACTATCTCAGGCAGTGCTACTCATGTTTGCCCAGGATCCTCTATTCAACTTACAGCTACCGGTGGAGTGAGTTACCTCTGGTCAACAGGCGAAACAACAGCTGTGATAAATGTTACTACTACAGATAATTACAGCGTAACTGCAACCAATGAAAACGGATGTAAAGGCACAAGCACTCCTTTTCAAACCGACATAAGTGCACCATCTGTTTCTACAACACCATCGGGTAATTATTTTCTATGTTCCGGTAAGAGAGTTAACCTCGTTGCTTCATCACCAAGTGCAACAATTTATCAATGGTATAGAAATAACAGTTTAATAAGTGGAGCAACAGCAGCTGTATATTCAGCCGGAAGTGCAGGAACTTACAAAGTTCGCGTTACCGATGGATCAGGATGTACTTCCTTTTCTGCTAATGTGGTGGTAACATTAGCATCAACTCCCGGAGCATCAGTCACAGTTACTAATCAGTTTGATGTTTGTCAGGATAGTATGGTCACCCTTACAGCCGTTAGCGGTAATCTTTTTACGTATCAATGGCAGAAGAATACTATAAATTTAAGTGGTTCCATTCAACAACAGATTAACACCATCAATAAAGGGTCATATCGTGTAATTGTAACTAATGAATATGGTTGCTCAAGGACCTCATCAGCTTTAACTATTCCTATTGCCAACCCAACGGCCTCTGTTGTTGCAGGGGGACCTACTACATTTTGTAATGGGGATAGCGTAAAATTAACCGCCAATAACGGCACAAATTTCACCTATCAATGGCAACGCAATGGAGCAAATTTGGCCGGGGCAACCAGTGTAACTTTTACAGCAAAAACAGGCGGAACATACCGCGTAAGAGTAACCAATGCTATGGGATGTACTGCAACCTCTTCCAATCTTGTTGTGACAGTTAATACATGTATTTCCGGAAGAACAAAGTTTGCCGAAGAGAATAAACAAACTGATTTTACCAATTTTAGTATTTATCCAAATCCATTTAGTGATATACTCCATGTTGTTGCCGAAACAACTTTAGAAGAAAATTATTTCTATCAGATATTCGATATGAGCGGAAGACTGGTAAAGTCCGGTGAAATTGATGCTTTGAAAAACCAAATTTCCATGGAAGAAATTCAGGCCGCAGGATTATATATTCTAACCCTGGAAGGAACATTTGGTATGCGCACATACAGGATTGAAAAAAGTCCTGCAGATTAATTTAATTCCTTAGCAGTGAATTCCCCGCCTCTTTTGGCGTATTGTTCATTTAAGCTTTTTTCATCCCTTGCTTTGCCATCGGGATAATTTATTGAATGATCATTAACGGAATTTCTGATTGCCCGCTTGTATCTCTTATTATTAATCGATAAGCTCCGTTTTCCAGTCCGCTGAAATCCAGTTTTAATGTGGAAGTTTCTTTTGGCAGAATTTGATGATAGAGAATTCTTCCCTGCTGATCAGTAAGTGCGATAACACCTGAACTTATAAGTTTACTTTTTGCCTCCAGATTAAAAATTCCTGACGATGGATTCGGATAACATCTGAATTTGCTATTCGTCGTATAATTTTGAATATTAGTAATCACCATGGGAAGTGAAGTTGAAGTGCAACCATTTACATCGGTTATAGTAACGGAGTAACTGCCGGAAGAAGTGATAATTAAACTATTTGTATCCGAACCAACAGGCTGACCATTTAAATTCCACTGATAGTGATAACCGGAATTATAGGCAGTAGTTAAAGTATCATTAATGCTATTTATAACAGGGATTGACGGTGAGTTATATATATAAACCGTATCATAATCTATTACCGGTGCAATAGGAACAGCTTGTATGGTATAATTTACGCTCAATATTCCGCTTGAACCCGCCAGAACAGAAGTTGCATTACCGGAATTACTCCATCCGTTGAAACTGATTACACCCAATGAATCATCCGGAGAACCAATGAACTGATCCTGATCCCATACTTCCACCGTATAAAGTTCATTGTTCAGCAAAACAGTATCAATATCGAAATTAACATTGGTGACCTGATTATTGACCACCACTTTTGTATTGAACGGAAAACCGGTAGTATCCGTTAACTTTATATATAAATCTGCAATGTCATTGGCAAAGCCATCGCTGTATGCATTGGGAACAGAATTAACAGTGATACCCATCAAATAGTAACGGAATCCGGGTTGTGGAATTATCTCCCGCTTAGCAATATAAGTTCCGCCGGTGTCATATTGAACGGTTCCCGGTTGTTCTAAAACAGACGAATCACCATTTCCAAAATCCCACGAATAGGCAAACTCACCTGCAACAGGATTTTGTACAGCACTAATCAGACCCGGACAACCCGTATCAGGCTGCATTTGAAAACCGGGGTTATTCAGAATACCCGGATTAACTACATTCCAAATTGTAAGAGAGACGTTTTGAATGCCTACTAATTGTACATCCACCAGCAAGCGTATGGTTACAATAAACAGCCCTGCCTGTTGCGGTGTTCCACTTACATTTATACAGCCCCAAATACTTTGATTAGGATAATAAGTACAGTTGGGAAATGGGGAGTTACAGGTATAGGTTAAGCCCGGTATATTACCTTCAATGGAATCAAGTTGAATGCTCAGAATCTGTAAACTCAAGGTTTCTGTAGGCATCACCAGGGTCAGATCCTGATTGTAATAAACACCCACTTGTGGCGGAGGAACAATTGTGGGGTATATGCCGGGTGTTGTTTGAGAACTATCTATGGTGCATTGGCCGGAAGCGATCAGGCTGACTAAAATGAAAATCAATGGACTAAAAAGTATTTTTTTCATGGGTAACTATCTTTTGTGTAAAAATAATCATAAAACGATCCGGAAAACGGCCTTGAAAGCTATAATTAACAGGTATTTGCTGCAGGAGGATAATCGGGAAAAAGCTACTTTTGGGGCTTCTAAAAAAAAATACCCATATGTTATTTCAACTTTCAGAGGAGCATCTGATGATTCAGAAAGCCGCACGTGATTTTGCCAACAATG
>JANOBN010000306.1:0-11730 GCA_031411675.1 Bacteroidota bacterium
GCGAAGGAGTTAAAAGTCGCATATCAGGAAATTGCCTTTAAAATTGAAGAAGAGGGAAAACGAGCGGCAGAACTTGTGATTGCAAACATTGAACTCGCATTTCAAAACGAAGAAAAGGAAAAACGTGCAACAGAGTTGATCATCGCAAATACGGAACTTGCTTTTCAGAATAAGGAGAAAGAAAAACGTGCTGCTGAATTAATCATCGCCAACAAAAATCTATTATTTGAAAATAATGAAAAAGAAAAACGTGCAAATGAACTGATCATTGCCAACAAAGAACTTGTTTTTCAAAATAAGGAAAAAGAAAATCGAGCGGCCGAGTTAGTAGTTGCGCATAGCGAAACTGATAAAATTGGAGTTGAATTAATAATGTCAGTAGAGAATGAGAAACGAACTGCTCAATTATTAATTGCTGATAAAGCACTTGTAGCTTCGGAAGAACGCTACAGAAGACTTTTTGAAGCAGCCCAAGATGGTATCCTCATCCTGAATGCAGATACAGGTATGATTGAGGATGTGAATCCATTCATGATTGAGATGCTCGGTTATTCGCATAGTGAGTTTTTAGGCAAAGAACTTTGGGAAATCGGTTTATTCAGTGACATTAATGCCAACAAGGAGGCTTTTCTAAAACTCAAGGAAGAAGGCTACATACGTTATATGGACCTTCCACTAAAAACCAAAAACGAACACGTTATTTGGGTGGAGTTTGTAAGTAATAGTTATGATGTAAGTGGCAGACAAGTTATTCAATGTAATATTCGGGACAACACGGAAAGAAAAATAGCAGAAGAAAAGCTTAAAGCGCAGGCAAAAGAGTTGCTAATATCTAATACTGAATTGGAACAATTTGCTTATGTCGCATCGCATGACCTTCAAGAACCTTTGCGGATGATAACAAGTTTCTTAACAAAGTTAGAACAAAAATATGGAGGAATATTGGATGAAAAGGGAAAGAAATATATCTTTTTTGCTGTGGATGGGGCAGTGCGAATGCGCCAAATTATAAAAGATTTGCTCGATTTTTCACGAGTACACAGAAATGATGAACAACTTGAAAATATTGATTTGAATATACTGATTGATGGAGTCCAAAAATTACTGTCCAATCAAATTGATGAGAAAAAAGCTGTTTTTAAAATCAAAAAATTACCAGTCATTACATTTTATCGAAGCCCCCTTGTTCAGATTTTTCAAAACTTAATCAGCAATACATTAAAATATGCAAAGGCAGATGTTTCACCCCGAATTAGTATTGCGTGTAAGGAAAATGAAAGCGATTGGGAAATTTCAGTATCCGATAATGGAATAGGAATAAGTGAAGAGTACTTTGAAAAAATTTTCATTTTGTTTCAGCGATTGCACAATAACAATGAATACTCAGGAACGGGTATAGGATTGGCAATAACAAAAAAAATAGTAGAAAAACAAGGCGGTAAAATTTGGGTGGAATCAGAAGAAGGAAAGGGCAGTACTTTTTATTTTACAATTATTAAATAATAAAATAATGATTACAGGTATCAGTTGTTTTGAGGTTATGCCTGGTTTTGAAGAGCAGGTAAACGAAGCATTTAGAAACCGCCCTAAATTAGTTGAAAATTACCAGGGCTTTTTCAGGCTGGATGTACTTAGTCCGGTTAAAAATGAAACAGAAATATGGTTGTTGGCTTATTGGGACAATGAAGAAAGAATTAGAGAATGGCACAAGAACCATTTAAAGGACTCGCATATAAGCATTACCAAGGGATTGAAACTGGTGCCGCATAGTTTTAAGTTATGCATATTTAATCATATTACCACATAAACCCGCGATTTTGGTAAATGCAGTATCAACAAGCGAAGCAATAATGGAACAGCAGACTGCTCTGGCACAGCTTATAACAAGCATGCACTTTGCAGAAAAGCCGGAACTGGAGGCACGTTATAGTAAAACGGGAAGGGAAAAGGCATTGCAGAATGCTTTGTATCATCTCACATATCTTGCGGCATCCATAAGAACTGAAAAAGCAGCTATTTTCAATTACTATCTTAAATGGATAAGGATTGTAATGGAGACCAGAAATGTACCAACCGAGGTGCTTATTGATAATTTAAAATATGTTGACAAAGCATGTGCGCAGTTGTTGCCGGTTGAAAACTACAACTTGATAAGAAAATATTTGGAAAACGGAATCGAAATAATAAAAGAAAATATCTCAATTCGCGAAAGTTATCTTGAAGAAGATAATCCGCTGTTAAGTGAAGCCAGGGAATACTTATCACTATTAATTAATGGAAAAAAGAGGGAAGCTCAAAGGCTGATTGAAGATCTCATAAGGAAAAATCATTCTATTCCCACTATCTATGATAAGGTTTTTAAAGTAACACAATATGAAGTGGGGTTGCTGTGGCAAACAAATAAAATAACAGTGGGACAAGAGCATTATTGTACAGCCGCCACCCAGATGATTATGTCTTCCGTATTTGCATCAGTTCTTGAATCAAAAAGAAAAGGTGTTAAACTGGTTGCGTGCAGCATCTCGGGGGATTTACATGAATTAGGAATACGCATGATTGCTGATTTATTTGAACTGAATGGTTGGGACACTTATTATATAGGCAGCAACATGCCTGACGATAAAGTGATAACAACGTTGAAAGAACAAAACCCTGATGTTTTGGCCATATCTGTTACCATTCCATATCACCTGAGCAGAGCAGAAGAATTAATAAAAAAAATAAGGAACGACCATTCGCTTGTTAAATTGAAAATTATTGTGGGTGGCTATTCATTCAATATAGTTCCCGATTTGTGGAAACAATTTGGTGCAGATGGATTTGCAATCAATGCACACGAGGCAGTTTTAATTGCAAACAATTTGATCGGAAAAGCATAATTATGAAAGAAAGAAGTGTTAGAGAAATAATGAACGAAATGTCGGCACTCAATAACGAGTTGATAAATACACAGCGGACTTTAGTAAAAAAGAACGCTGCTATTGAACAATTAAATCAACAGTTAAAATCCGTTAATGCAGAGCTTGAGCAGTTTACATATGTGGCTTCACATGATTTGAAAGAACCGTTAAGAATGGTAAAGTCATTTATGGAAAAGTTGGAAAGAGAGTATGCAGTCCAATTAGACGATAAAGCGAAAAAATACATATTCTTTGCCGTTGACGGGGCAAGCAGAATGACTGCATTAATAAACGAACTGCTTGCATACGCTAGATTGGGTAGTGATGAAAACATAAAGGAGTTGACTGATATTAATAAAGTGCTTGACGAAATAATAAAAATGCAACAAGGCGTTTTGGCAGAAAGGGGAGCTACAGTTACCTATGAGCAAATGCCTATAATTATGGCATTTAAAACACCTATGAAAATTCTTTTTCAAAACCTGATAAGCAACGGATTAAAATACATTTCCAAAGAAGTAATTCCGGAAATAAAAGTAAGCTGTATAGAAAATACCGACAATTGGCAGTTTGGTATTACGGATAACGGTATTGGTATAAGTGCAGCCGATCAGAAAAAAATATTTCAATTATTTACACGGTTGCATACTAAGGAGGAGTATGCCGGCACCGGTATGGGGCTGGCGACCTGTAAAAAAATAGCAGAGAAGCATGGGGGCGAAATGTGGGTGGAATCGGAAGTAGGAAAAGGCAGCACTTTTTATTTTACAATAAAAAAACAAGTAGCATGAAGCAGATGAAAATTTTACTGGCAGAAGATAATGAAGGTGATATTATCCTTACAACGGATGCCTTTGAAGAAGCAAAAACACCTGTTACTTTAAATGTAGTAAGGGACGGTAAGGAAATTATAGATTACCTTACACGTTCAGGTGAACATGCGGATGCAGAAATGCCCGACCTTGTAATGCTGGATGTGAATATGCCTAAGAAAAACGGGCATGAGGTACTGAGATTCATAAAGGAAAATGAAAAGTTAAAACATATACCTGTAATTATGTTTACCACTTCCAACTCCGATAGAGATATTAACCTGGCTTATAACAACCATGTTAACTGCTATATTTCAAAACCGACAGATATTAAAGATTACCTTAAAATTACTGATCTAATTCAAAATTATTGGTTTTCTATAGTTACCCTTTATAGACGTAAATATTAGCAGATGCTTCGCAATAAAATATTATACACATTTTTGGTTGTAGAGGACAATGCTGGTGATTTTATGCTTATTGAGGATTTGTTAAAGGAACAATTTGCAAAAGCCACAATTACCAATGCCACTACATTCAAACAAGCAATCGCTTTCATAGAAGTAATTGTAAAACCTTACGATGCTGTTTTATTGGATCTTAGCCTACCGGATAAAAGCGGAGATGAATTGATTAAAGATATGCTGAAAATGGCTGATCTTACTCCCATCATTGTATTGACCGGAAACAGCAACATTGATTACAGCATTAATGCAATCAGCCTCGGTGTTTCAGATTATTTGGTAAAGGATGATTTAACAAACAAAATTCTGCATAAAAGTATACTGTATGCTATTAACAGGAAATCAATATTGGAGAACTTAAGAGCAGAAGAAGCTAACTTAAAAAAGGCACAGGCTATAGCTCATCTAAGTAATTGGGAAATTGATCTGGTTCAAAATTCAATTAAGTGGTCAGATGAGTTATATAATATTTTAGAAATTAAGAAGGATAAAACTAATCCTTCAACTGATTTATTCTTTTCATTCATTCATCCGGACGACATCGGCATTGTAAGAAAAGACGTCAGCGAAACCCAGGTCAACTTTAGTGATACATCATCAGAATGCCGCCTGCTTATGAAGGATGGCTCTATTAAATATGTGTTCCTCCAAAGAAAAATTGAATTGGATAATAATAAAAAACCAATTCGCCTTTACGGAACCCTGCAAGATATTACTGAAAGAAAGAAAACGGAAAAAAAACAAAAAAAACTAACTAGCGACCTCATTCAGCGCAACCGTGATCTTGAACAGTTTACATTTATTGTATCACACAATCTGCGTGCACCAATGGCGAACATTATGGGCATAGCAACAATCTTACAGGACGAAACGCTCACAACACAAGAACAAAAGGAGTTACTTCAAGGTCTATCTTTATCTATATCAGGACTTGATATTATCATTAAGGATATCAACTCTATTCTACAAGTAAAAGATGAAGTTAATGAGAAAAAGGAAATAATATCTTTTACAAAATTGGTTAAGAACATACTTAACAGCATCAGGACTCTTATAGAAAAACACGATGTGATAATTAAGCCCGATTTTTCAGATGTGGACGAAATCTTCTCACTCAAAGTATATATGCACAGTATCTTTTACAATTTAATTGTCAATAGTATAAAATACTGCAAGCCCGATGAGACACCAATTATTGAAATAAAAAGTAAAAAGGAAAATGAAAAATTAATTATCACGTTTAAAGACAATGGATTAGGCATTGACATGAAAACAAAAGGAGATAAGGTATTCGGGCTCTACAAGCGCTTTCACACTCATGTAGAGGGAAAAGGTATGGGCTTGTTTATGGTAAAAACTCAAGTAGAGGCTCTTGGAGGAACTATAACCGTAGCAAGCGAACTGAATAAAGGTTCAGAATTTACTCTAACTTTTATAAGATAAAATAAACAAATGACAACAACTGTAAAACAATTCTTGCTTATTGACGATGATCCAATAAACAATTTTATAACAATGAAAACATTAAAAACATTTTTTAAAGAGGCAGAGGTAAAAGATTTTGTTGTTCCCGAAAAGGGATTAGAATACATTGAATCTGAATTTAAGATGGATAAGATTGGCGAAAAAGCAACAATATTTTTAGACATCAACATGCCAACTTTAACAGGATGGGAATTCCTTGATAAATTTAAAACATTCACGGAGCCAGTAAAAAAGCAATTCAATATTTACATGCTCTCATCTTCCCTTGACCCTGGAGACATTCAACGGGCAAAACTTAATTCTCTGGTTATGGATTTTATTGAGAAGCCAATCAACATAACAATTCTTACAAAAATGTTTGGTGTAGTCGTGTAACTTCTAGGCCGTTGGCATCAACTCATTTCAAGCACATTTTTGATTTTGCTTTTTCTTATTTTTTGTATAGAAGAAAGGATTTTGCAAACCCACACATGCAACAGTGAATAACATGTTCGTGAGGAATTCCAGCAGGGGTGCAATGAATGTAAATCACCTTGAACAAACATTGTGCGAATTACGGTCATAATTCTTTCCTAGCAATAGCAGCATTATGCCGTTAACAGTATAATTCTACTATAAATAAAATGCAGCATTAAGGTTTCTATTGAATAAAGAAATAGAACATTATATTTTTGTGATTTCAAAACCTAACACGATAGCACTTTGATTATATTATTTATTACTACTATAGTGCTGCTTTTGCGATACTATCAATTAAAAATTGAGGATTCCTCTGAGTTGATTTCTTTTTTTCACTTTATCGCTCATCTATGAATTTTCTGAATGAGATTGGTTGCATAAAAGACATCTTGTAGTAATGGAGACGGCGATAATCTTATCGGCCATGTAACCTATTTTTCGCGCGATCCCGATAACATACGGGAGGGTCTGATTTTTATGAAGCAAGCGTTGTTGAAGTTGTTGTATAAAATAATCAGCACCATATTCAGTATAGGTTTTTGTTCCTTTGATTATTTTATAGATTATTCGTATCAACATCGGTTCGATAGCCACTATGGCTTTACTGCTGTGCATCCTTATCGCAATGTGATAATAGAGTGCCTGAGAATGGGTATTTTTGGTACGCTCGACATGACCCGGCCTTAAAAAGTTTACACTTAGTTAATTAATCCTGATATAGGTTTACAGTTGGATGATGATTTTTAGAGGAGCCCGGGTGAGGTGCTGGTAGTGTATCGCCCAGCCTTAAGCAACCGATCAATTCAAATGATGATTGGAGGTTATCCTATTTCTGGTCTGCAAATTTATCAGAATCTCATAAATTTTAGTGTTTTTGAAGTTAAAAAGCATCTGAAGAGATGTGTTTCTACTTTTTTCATCTTAAGTATCGATATCCCCCGAATTATAAACAAAAGTTATTTCTGTTGCTATAACACTCATGTGTTCGATATACAATAAATCAAATTTTGTATGTTTGTTTTTGCAAAACTTATCCGTAATGCAGGGAGCTTACCCTGATTTTCGGGGATTTGAGGTTAAAAGCATTCATTAGATACAAAAACCGACTGGGAGGGTCAATTTACTGCAAAACCTTTGTTGAAGGCAGGGCAATACAGATTAATATCAAAATATCCAGCGTTTCAGATTATTGACACAACAATATTTATTCCGGCTGATACCGTAATATTTGTAACACTTTTTACAGAAAAGGTTATTTATGATAGAAACGTTTTGGGTATTAATGCAATCTCAGCTGAGAATGGAATTAAAAATGGCAGCCTAAATATTTATCTTATGGATAGTATGAATTCTAATCTATGTAATGAGGATTTGCGCTTTGAGTTTTTTTATCACATTAAGTATATAAATGCCTGGAAGGCACCAAGAGTAGGTGTTGATCGTGGTTTAGTTAGTTTATGCGGTACTGGTAAGTACGATATGAAATATAGTGAGTATAATAAAATTGTTTTTAATCATTTTGATAAAAAATATAAAAGGGGTTGGAGACACCAGGTGAATCGATATGCAATCGGACTATAATGTTTAGCACTAAAAATTGCATACACATAATTATAACCCCACGCATTTTAATTTTACAATATGATGTAACACGAAGCTTTCCTTTCTCTCCATTTTAATCATTGAAATCACTCCATAATTGTTGCATGGTTTATTACCGGAATTTATCTAAATTATTTAACTTAATTAGTTTTACCATTTATGTCTCAATCGCCTTGCTAAAGCAAAACAAAAATGAATTTGTGTGAATCCCGAAACTTTGAAAAAAAATTATATTAAACCCCTCCTATGAAAACACCCCTGATTACCGCAATTTTATTATTTAACTTAACTGCCTTTGCACAAAATAGTAGAAACGAATTGTCTCACTCCGGACTGGATGAAAATGGATCTCCAATTCCTAATATTTTGGCCGATAGGAATGAGCCATATTTTCAGCAACCTAATTTATTAACCACATTTACTTATGATACTGTAAGACCATTATCGGAGATAAATGTTTCGGGTTCAGCTGATGCCTATTCCAATCTTACAGCTGATGGGCTCCGGTTATATTATACCCATGAAACAAGTTTTAATGTGAACAGTTTAGCATTCACAGAAAGGGCGGATACGAATAGTTTTTTTAGCGGCATCACTAATATCCCGCTTTCTGTTACAAATGCTACATCCTTTTGGATATCGGATGATGAATTGGATGTTTATTTCACCAAAGCCGCAAGCCTGTACTATGCACACCGCAATTCTGTTGCATCTGCATTTAATACTGCAATACAGATTATTTTGAATGGCATTACATTAAACTTTATCGCAGCTCCTTCCTTGAATATTACCCAGAATGAACTTTATCTATATAGTACTTCACCGGTTAAGTCGGTTCATCAATATGTAAGGACATCTGCAACAGCCTTTAGTTATGTAGCAACAGTGCCTTTGCCAACGGGTTATTCAAGTGGGCCGGGTCAGTTATCAAAAGATGATTTAACCTTTTTTTTAGCAGCATCTTATAACGGAGGTAAAAGTCAGTTGCACAGTTTTACCAGAAGCAATCCTACAGATACATTTAATGTAAACAGCTTTCGCCTAATTGAAGATATAAATGACACACTCACCTATGCGTCCAATACACAACCCAGCATGTCAGCTGGTCTCAACTGGGTTACTTTTACCAGAAGTCTGTTGAATAGCTGGCAGGAAAATGATTTATTTATTGCACATTTAGGTACGATATCTGCTGTTTTTAATCCGGAAGATAATGATGTACACATCACCCTGTTTCCAAATCCTACTGATGGTTATTTTTCCATTAAAATCAACTTATCAGTTATTGAAAAGGAAAAGGCTTCTATTGTAATTTCTAATGTGATGGGTGTAAAACTTGCCTGTTATTCATTATCAGAATCGTTACATCTCACCGGTTACCCCAAAGGCGTTTATTTAATTAAAATTTACAGTGGTAAAAGTACGTTTTCGAAGCGCATTGTATTGCAGTAATTTTTGAGAAAAAAGTTTTATTTTATTGATAGCAAATAGAGGTAAGGTTGTCATTTATAATCCTCTTCTTTTGTATGTAATTTAAAAACAAAAAGCTGCCATTAATGGCAGCTTTTTGTTTTACTAAATGAATGATATTAATGTGCTACAATAAATTCAATAGATTCTCTTATTTCATCATTGCTTTCTATAACAGCATAGTAAACACCCGGCTTAAGTTTTGAAACGTTATAAGTTAATTCATAAGTTCCAATACTTGTTGCTTTGTTTGCAACCGGTGTATCAATGTTTTTTCCATCCTGTGTCATTATTTTAATACTTATAACAGCATCTGCATTTGTTCTGTATTTAAATGTAGTTGATGAAATGGCAGGATTAGGATAATTTTGTGACATCATTACGGAAGGTGCGCCAATTTTTAAACTTGCATTGTCAGCACCAAATAATGCACTACGATGATTTACCAACTCACCACCACATTCACTGGTTCCCTGAGGAGGTAAAGCAAGGTATGGGAATTGATTTTTAAATGGTTTATCATTTTGTTCAACACCTGTTGTAAAGTTTAGTACATTCAATAAGTTAGTGGTAACAGGATTTGCAGAACCTGCAGTATAATCATCGTACCATAAACCAATTGCAGCTAATACAACTCCGCTTACTGCTTGTAACTCAATACGGGTTACATCATCTTCAAGTCTACGTCCATTTGGAAATCCATCCATATTTGGTATATTCTGAAGAGCCGTACTTCCGTTAAATCTTGGATCAGTAAGCCCCAGTACAGCAGCTTTTATTAATCCTAATGAACTGAAATCAGCACTATATCTTGGGGTACTTGGCACAGCCATATTCAAACGAAGCATATCACCAAATGTAGGTAAGAAATTATTGATGAACGGTTTACCTGCTGCTAAAGGATTACCACCTTTTCCTGTTGCTAACTGATAAGGAGCAAGGTTAGGCACACCTGTTAAGAATATAGGAAGCAAATCGCAAGAACGTGGTTGTCCCGGACGTAACAAATAGTTTCCAAATAAATTCTGATCAAATGCTGTTCCTGCTGTTGCAGGATTACCAAGTAAACCGGCTAAACCATCATGACCATTTCCGAAATCAAATGATTGTAAGGAGTTACGTTGAATGCGAAGTTTACTAAGTCCCGGTACTGCTCCACCGAATTGTGAATTGTCCATATATAAAGCAAGTTCAGGATTTGTAAAATATTTATCATGAGCCGTATCTTCAGTATAAGGTGTTAGTGAATTCCAGTAATCTTTTTCGCCAACAGGTATTACCACTTCATTAGTTAAAGGCATTCCGATACGTGAAATCTGTACCCACTGACCGCTGTTAGTTGGTTTACCACCGGTAAGACTTCTTACGGTAGTCATTTGGCGACTTGCTGTTGCATATACTCCGATAATAAAATCAGAATCTAAAATATTTGCAGCTTGAGATACTGATTTACCATCTTTTTGTAAAGTAGATATCGGCACTTTAATGCAAATAGAATGTATGTTTTTGCATGCAAGACCATCACGTGGACCATTATTTGCTCTTACACCACCCAAATCAAAAATTCCACCTAAGTCAACAAAGAATGGATCATCAGAAGGGCCACAAAAAACAGTTTCTCCTGTTGTTGCAGTAGCAATTGCATTGTTACGAATGCTTAAATAGGATGGTTCACCTAATCCAACTCCACTTTTAATAGAACGTGGACCAATATTGTTTGGAGGTACCACTCCATTAGTTACAATAGTCTCCCAAGTTGTTCCGCCATCAACAGTTCTTTGGCAATTGTAAGTAGTTTTTAAATTCTCTGCACCTAAACGGATATTAAAGAATGTTGTAGGATCTTCATTAGTTTGTGTGAAAGTAAAACGGTACACGATATCATCACCGCTTGAAGCAGGGTCATTTTTAACGTGAATCTCATAGCGAACATCTTCACCAAAAGAATAATAATTAGGGCCACCTTGAGGTAATTCTGCCGGAATATAGTTAGCAATAAGGGTAACCGTGCTCTGATCATTCGGGCTTCTGAAAGCATAAAGATCAGTGTTGTCGGCAAGTGGGTCGTTCGCAATTAAGGGTGCTTCCCGGTGACTCGACGCGGTGAGTGATGAATTGGAGGTAATTAATGCTATTCCCACTACAGCAGTGGTTAGCAAGCCTATACCTATGGCTTTTTTTGTGAATGATTTTTTCATAGATTAAAGAATTTATAGTTTTTTTAAGGAGACTGGAAAATCCCAGATAAAACCATTTACGGGACCAATCCGGTTCTGGATTTCCATGATTAGAAAAAAAATGAAAAAAGCTTATAAAAAACTTTCAGATTATGATGATCAGGTATTAAAAGGTCGGAAAATGACCTGAATATTGTGTAATATTACAAAATTGCAGGTAATGTTTACATTATTTTAAAGTGCAATATATCTTCTTTATAATTTACTTTTAAAGGATCTTTGATCAGGAGATAGGTAATAAAATAACTTAATTAAGCGTATTCTATAATATATGAAATAAAAGTCACAATAAAAATTAAAG
>JANOBN010000307.1:0-2248 GCA_031411675.1 Bacteroidota bacterium
AGATGATGACGTAACTTATACCAATAGTGTTTTTGAAGAGTTTGTGCGCAACCGGCAAATTATCTCACAACGATTGGCTGCTTTGAATCCTAATTCAAATGGATTTGCAGCACCTGATTCTTTTGGTACGGTTTACAATGATGGTTATGGCGGAACGCAACAGGAAGTATTAACTGCAGCCTTTCTAGCCGCTTATTCCGGAAAGTCGGCAAACAATGTTGATCTGGATCCATTTATAAAAGTGCCAAAGCCAAACTGGAGAATTACCTATGACGGATTATCAAAAATACCGTTATTTAAAAAGATATTTAATAATGTAAGTATTTCTCATGGTTATCGCAGTACTTTTAATATCAATAGCTACGGCAGAAATTTATTATATACGGAAGAGAACGGATTTGCTTCCACACGCGACTTCTCGCAAAACTATTTGGCCAGAAAGGAAATAGGTCAGGTTTCAATTTCCGAACAATTTAGCCCTCTGTTAGGTGTTGATGTAACCTGGAAAAATAATATTCAAACAAGAGTTGAATTTAAGAAGGACAGAAATCTCTCCCTTTCATTTGTAAGTACTCAGCTTACAGAAGTGAAAGGAAATGAGTTGGTAATAGGATTTGGTTATCGCATTCCAAAATTCGATTTACCGATGAAATTGTTTGGCAGGAAAAAGTCAAAGGCTGTACCTGCCGGTGGGAATAGCCTGAATCTGACGGCAGACTTATCCATTCGTAAAAATGTTACTATTGTCAGAAAAATGCTGGAAGGCATCAATCAGCCAACGGCAGGCCTCAACGTATTTTCATTGAAAGCAGCGGCAGATTATGCCGTTAGTGACAGGCTGAATGTGAGGCTCTTCTTTGAAACTACCAGTAACACGCCTGTTATATCCACCTCTTATCCAACTACCAATACCACAGCGGGTGTAGCCATAAGATTTTCACTGGCTCAGTAATTTCTACCGTATTTGATTACATTTGCAGTATAACATTTATATGTATAACAGCTATGAATATTCCGGCTAATCTGAAGTATACAAAAGATCATGAGTGGGTTCGCTTAGAGGGCGATGTTGCCTACATAGGTATCACCGATTTTGCACAAGGCGAATTGGGCGACATTGTTTATGTAGAAGTTGAAACAGTGGGTGAATCAGTAGAGAAAGAAGAAGTTTTTGGTACTGTGGAAGCAGTGAAAACAGTGTCTGATCTCTTTATGCCGGTATCAGGTGAAGTATTAGAGCTTAATGCAAAGCTTGATGCTAATCCTGAACTCGTAAACAAAGATCCGTACGGAGAAGGATGGATGGTGAAAATACGTCCGGCTAATCCTGACGACATCAGTGGCTTGTTAAGCGCTGAAGCGTATGGAAGCCTTGCCGGAGCCTAGTCACTCCCTTGAACAGATTAAAATTTTATACTCCCGGTTTTGCCTGGACACTGCTCATTTTTATATTAAGCAGTGCACCTGCATCATCTTTACATCTTCCCCAATTCTGGGATCTTTTCTCTCTTGACAAGCTGGCTCATGCAACATTTTATTGTTTGCTATTTTTACTTTGGAATTATTCTTTTATAAGAGATGGTCATCATCCCAACAATAGAGATTTATTTTTCCTTTTACTTGCCTGTATTTTATATGGTGGTGCAATGGAACTTTTTCAAGGATATTGTCTTACCGGACGTAAAGCAGATTGGGTAGATGAGCTGGCAAATACTATTGGCGCAGTAGCCGGTTATATATATTGCCAGAGGCGTCTCAATAATCTCGTCAAACAATAACTAATAACTTAATAACCCAATAACTTAGTCACCTGCTTTGGCTTAAGTCTTATTTTCTGACTTAAGCCTTTCAATAAAACCAAGACTTCAATCTTGCAACAAGATGATTCTGCAAAACCAGTGGGATTTTTACAAGATCCCGTTAGGGGGGAGCTTCACGCCAAAAACAGCAAATGCTTCGCATTGTTTAATAATTCCTAAGAGGTGAATTCCCCGCCTTTTGAAGAGGGGCACAATGATAATTTTTTATAATAATTTGATACGCACCATTTCTTGCGGCGGGGTAATCCACGTTAAAAACCGTCTGCGCTCAAGCGAGCTTGGCTTGCCGGTTTTTAAATTAAAAAATCCCGCAGAAAAAGCGGGATTTGCAATATTGTTAAAATGAATGGGCGGGATTTTTTCAAGATCCCGTTAGGGGGGAGCGTCAAACCAAAAACAGCAAATGCTTCGCATTGTTTTTTAATATT
>JANOBN010000308.1:0-2904 GCA_031411675.1 Bacteroidota bacterium
ACTATTAACTATTAACTATTCACTATTAACTAATAATCCCCCATATGGCAGTATTAAAACCGTTCAAAGGAATCAGACCTGTTAAAGACAAAGTTGCATCAATCGCTTGCAGGCCATATGACGTACTTAACGAGCAGGAAGCACGAATTGAAACTAAAGGCGATCCCAATTCCTTTTATCATGTTATAAAACCGGAAATCGACTTCCCTGATGATTTTGATCATTACTCACCGGAAATCTATAAAAAAGGAAAAGAAAACTTCGCACGTATGTTTCGTGAAGGCGTTTTTAATCAGGATGAAAAAGACTGCCTTTATATATACGCCCAAACAATGAATGGCAGAAAACAATACGGCATTGTCGGTTGTGCTTCTGTAGATGATTATGTGAATGACATTATAAAAAAGCATGAATTAACCCGTCCTGATAAAGAAGAAGACCGTAAGAATCATGTACGGGTGTCTAATCTTAATTATGAGCCGGTATTTTTTGCTTACCCGCAGTCAAAACCACTGGATGTGCTGGTGGAAAAAGTAGTTGCGCATGCTCCGGATTATGATTTTACAACTGATGATGGCATTGGGCATATTTTCTGGGTGATTAAAGATGATGCTATAATTAATGCTATTGTGAGCGAATTTGCAAAGGTGAAATATACTTATGTTGCAGATGGTCATCATCGTACTGCAGCAGCAGCATTGGTGGGAAAAGAAAAAAGGGAAAACAACCCAAATCATACAGGCAAAGAGGAATATAATTTTTTCCTTGCAGTACATTTTCCGGATAATCAACTGCAGATTATGGATTATAACCGTACTATAAAAGACCTGAACGGACTTACACCTGATCAATTTCTGGAGAAGTTAAATGACAACTTCAGTATTGAAAAGAAAGGCAGTGAGGTTTACAAGCCTGCAACCCTTCATGAGTTTTCTTTATATCTGGAAGGCAACTGGTATGCCCTTACGGCAAAGCCCGGTACCTATAACGACAATGATCCGATTGGCGTTTTAGATGTTACCATATTATCGGAAAGAGTGCTGGCTCCTTTATTAAACATTGTGGATTTACGTAAAGACAAACGCATCGATTTTGTTGGCGGTCTTCGTGGATTGGGCGAGTTGAAAAAGCGCGTTGACAGCGGCGAAATGAAAGCAGCTTTTGCACTCTATCCCGTTACCATGAAACAGTTAATTGACATAGCCGATTCAGGAAAAATAATGCCGCCAAAAACAACCTGGTTCGAACCTAAGCTACGAAGCGGACTTGTTCTTCATTCATTAGATTAACTTTTTTCGATATACTATTAAAATCCCGGTAAGTTCTATCGGGATTTTTTTTGACCATAGTTGAATACTATGCCAGACGCGGGTAAATAAAACTAATAAATTGCACCTGCTTTTTTATACTAAACAAAGAATAGTAAACTTTACATTCTTAAAGAAATCTGCCTTTCAGTTTTTCATCAGGAACAAAACACTGATCCCTTTTCCCAAACCAGCTATAGCGTCGTTTGGCTATAAAATCATAAACAAAATTCCGCACTCCTCCTGGAAATATAAAACACACAGAAGCTGCTTTATAAATTCCACCTAATCCTGAAGCAATTCTAAGAGCCGCATCAGACTTACTATAAACAATTCCATTTGAAATAAGGATGACGGATTCCATGCCTTCCCATTTAAGATTCTGCCGGGAAATCAGTTGCTGTGCTGCAGTTGTTTGTAATGCCGAAAAACGATAACGGTCCTTCTTATCTCGCTTTATCACCCACAATACCCAACCGGTGCAAAAATTGCAATCCCCGTCAAATAAAATGATATCATGCTCTGTATTCACTTCCGTTTTTTTGCAAAATTAAGAAGTTAATTGAAGATTAGGCATTTCATACCATATCTCCGGAATTAATTCCGGAGATATGGTATGAAAAAGATTTTTAGGAATTTATGGAATAACTTAAAACCCTACATCAAGGGCTCTGTAAATTTCAAAAAGGCATGCAGCTCACCATTCAGACATTCAGTTTATCACATCTACCTAAAAAATTCAACACTTTTCTTTACTCCGATCCCAGGCATTTTCAGATTTTATTTCAATTGCTCTTTTTGATTTATGGTATATCAATCCTCGACTGGGATAAAGACGTTCTTAAGTTTTCCGCCATTTTTCTTTCCTGTATCTCCCTGCAATGGCTATTTACGTTTGCTGATCAAACATCAACACAATCCATTAAAAGTGCATTGATATCGGCATTAAGCCTTTGTTTAATGCTGCGTACCAATACAGTTAACACAGCAATTATCGCTTGTTTCTTAAGCATTGGAAGTAAATATATATTCCGTATTAACGGTAAACACATATTTAACCCAACCAACTTTGGCATTATCACTACCATTCTGTTAACAGGAGATGCATGGATTACTCCCGGTCAATGGGGCAGTAGTGCATTATTACTGTTCTTTATTGGTGCTCTGGGATTTAGTGTGCTGTTAACCGTAAAACGACTGGATATTGCCTTAACATTTCTCCTTACATTTTGCGGGCTGAATTACATCCGTCAGGTGTTGTATCTGGGTTGGCAATCAGACTTTTTCCTTCATACTTTTTCAAGTGGCACTTTATTGTTGTTTACCTTTTTTATGATAACAGATCCCGTATCAACACCGTCATCAAAAGTCGCCAGAATACTTTGGGCATGCCTGGTAGGAATACTGGCTTACTGGCTGCAGACAAAAATATTTCTTACCGGTGCTCCTGTCTGGGCACTTTTCTTTCTCTCCCCTCTTACACCGTTACTTGATCGGATATTTAAAGGTGAACGGTTTCAATGGATAAAAATAAATTAATATATATAACTACGAACATGTTAAAAAAACTCATTGGCTTTGGTGCAGTATTGCTGTT
>JANOBN010000309.1:0-2533 GCA_031411675.1 Bacteroidota bacterium
CGAAGCGACAGCGCCGCCAGCGCGGCGCGGACCTCCGCGTTAGATCGCGACGCCCCACCGCCGATCAGCGACGCCAGCTCGTCGGCCAAGGCAAACGCGTCGAGAGTCTCGGCGTCGACCGTCATCGTGACAGCCTCGCCATTCCCATCGCCTTCGTCGATGGCTGGGTCGGGCGAGCTTATAGAAGAAGGCGCCGTCCCGTCGGCTGCGAGGTCGTCAAGGCCGGCGGCGTCGACTGGCGCTGTTGCCTCGCGAGGGTTCGACACGATCGAGTTCATCGACCTTTCGCCCTGGCGCGCGCTTGCGATCGCGCGCCCTAGCCATTCGACTCCGGCGGGCCAGTGGGAGAGAGCGTCGATCGCGGCCTCGGCGGAGCGGTCCATCGACTTGCCCAGCTCAGCCTCCTCCCGCGCGGACAGTAGGACGGTGCGCTGCGCCTCGCGCATGTAAAGGCGGATGGGCTCGTTGTGTCGCGACCGCAGGTTGTCGAGAAATGCAAGAGCCTCGTCGACGGTCTCCGATTCCTCAGCGGATTCCTCAGGCTCGACAAACGCCTCGGAACTATCGAACGGCGAGCGAAACTCGAATCGCTCGTCGCTCTCCGCGCCCATGTCGTTGATGACCACGCCCAACAGCGCTTCAGTTGCCGAATCCCGCGCGCCAGAGGCGTCCCGGCAAACGTCCTCGATCGCTTGCTTCGGGACGCTGCCTTCCCGACTTGCGCGCAGGAGAAGCGTCCGAATTTCGGTCCGGCCCTCCGCGTCTTGCGCGCGCAGCAAAGGAGCCGCATGAAAGGGCAGGTCCGCCTCGAAGTCGGCCCAGTCTGCGGAGTCGTCCAGGGCCGCGTGCCGCCCGATGGCCTCCTGCGTCGCAGCGTGGGCGATGGCGGCCGGGCGATCGTCGAGCGGCGGGGTGGACTCCTCCTCCGCTTCCCAACCGGAGAGGTCTAACGGCTCGCCTTCGTCGAGATCCAACCGGACCGGCGAACGATCGATTGCTGAGTACCAGGCTTCCTTGGCATGGGACTGGTTGTTGGGCAATCCGGATTCTTTCGCGAGGATCGCCTCGGTAGGGTTCCCGGTTCCCGAAAGTGCCGATAGCTCGTCAGTGCACCCGAACAGTCTGCCGAGTAGGCTCTCTTGAGGCGTCGGGATCTCAGGCTCTCGAGGCGCAGCAATCGACGGCGAAACAAGGGCGACCAAGAGCGGCGTTCGCTGGCTCAGCGCAAGTTCGATGACGGCAGCGGCCTCCGATGCGCCGCTAGCCGTCGCTATGTCCAAAGCGCTTCTGCCCGACCGATCCAGACAGGTTATTTCCGCTCCCGCGTCGATGAGCAAACGACACACCGCCGACTTGTTGCGCGACGCCGCAATCATTAGAGGCGTCAGACCGGCCTCATCCCGAGCATTTGGGTCGTCGCCTCTGGCTATGTGCAACCTGACCGCTGTTTCGGCGCCCGCCCACAACGCCATCTTGAAAAGGCGATGGATCGAAGGCGAGTCGCGGGTCGGAACGAGGTTCACTCGATTCCTACCCCAACCGCGCGGCTATTGATTTCGGGTGGCGCCGGAGTGTCGCGATCCAACAGCGGTTGTGTTTGTGGTTTGCCTTGCACGGTGCATGGCCCAGCCACGTCTTGCCCGTCACGCGACTGATTGTGTCGCCCGCTCGTTGCCGCAGACGGCACATCCGCGCGAACGGCCCCGCGCCAAATTCATGGGCTTGGACAGAGATTGGCCGCCGCGTATGGCCTGGACGACGCACTGTCGCGTTGGCCATTTGGGCTCTTTTTGAGGTTGTATGGCAATGAGTCTACATCCACCACGTGGCCCTTCGAAGGGCCCCTACGGCGCGAAACGCCGACATTTCACACGCTCAGCCAGCCTTCGGATAGGAGGGCGAATCGGCGACTTTGTCGCCCCGCCCATTCGCCAGCGTCGAGCACTGCGCCACGCGTGTTGCAGTCATGTCAATGTCAAGCGTTCTCGACAACTTGCTCTCGACGCCGTGGAGCTTCGAGACAAGTGGGGGGATTCTCTCCGGACGACTGACAAGGGCCGCGGACTCATTGTGTGATCCCCGGGTTGAACCTCGGGGCCACCCGCCACTTTGTAGTGTTCGGTGACCCACAGCCGCCTCAGACTGAATGCAGATCTTCGACTTGCCTTCGCGAATGTTCGCTGGCGCCGCAAGCGGCCGCTGAGTAGCGATCACCGACGAGGAGCAGATCGCCGCTTCGCAGCGGCGGAGGTCTTCACCGCGATGACCGTCAGGACCACGCCCTCCGAAAGTCGGACGCTTTGAGACTCGACTTCCGCGGTTTGGAGAGCCTGACTCAACACCCACCGACTTGCTGGTTCGACGGCAGGTCGTGACATCCGCTCGCCATCCTCGAACACCATGCCGAAGGCTGCAGTCTCATGACTGAGCTCGCTCGGAATGTAGGTGTTCTGTAAGCGTCCGGCGAACCCGTCTTGACGACGGCGAACTCGATCAGCTTGCAGTGATGGGCGGCTGCCAGCGATGCGGCAAT
>JANOBN010000310.1:0-2300 GCA_031411675.1 Bacteroidota bacterium
TCTAACGAATGAACATCAGCATGTATGGATGGTCCGTAGGCAGTGGTCCAGTGACTTACAGGATTAAAAGAAACAGCACCATCAGTTGATCCCCATATATTAATTCCTCCTGTATAAACAATTTCCCTGTCAGAAGGATCAACAAATAATGCAAGATCATAATTTCCTTGTCCGCCACTTGCATTACCATCATCATAAGAAAGTATATTCAAAAGAGGTGGAAGGTATTGCCAGTTTAATCCTGCATCGGTTGATTTATAAAATCCATAAAGTCCAAAAACATCATCTACTGCAATTGCATATATATAATTCGGATCAGATGGTGCAATGGAAAGACGAATGCGTTGTACAGAACCTGTTGGTGGTATGCCTGTATTCAGTTTGGTCCACGTTGTTCCGAAGTCGGTGGATTTATAGATAGCTGCTTCACCATCATTGGAATTTTTAACCCATCCCGTTGCTGCATAAAGTATATTTGGATTAACAGGATCCTGAGTAAGATCCCAAAACAAGGAATCTAAAACATGGGTCCAGCTATTCCCTGCATCAGTACTTGTATACATACCGGAAACACCACAGGCAACCAGGTTATTGGTATTGGTTGGATGAATGATAATCTTTCTGATTAATGACGCATCTCCATTCGTTAACTGAAAACTTAATCCTGTTGCATTCCATGTTAAACCGCCGTCTAATGTTTTATATACTCCCAAACCATAGTGTGTATTCCGCTTACGTCCATTCAGATTTAATCCGAATCCAATGTACTCAAAATCACAAAGTGATATATATATTTCATCAGGATTAGCAGGGTTGATAGCAATGTCGCTGATTCTTGTTATTGGAAGATTATCAGTAAGTGGAGTCCATGTCTGTCCGTTATTATTTGTTTTCCATAAACCACCTTGTGCAACACCCACATAATAAGTCGCAGCATCAGTTGGATGAAAAGCTATACAATTTACTCTTCCCATTCCGGTTTCCATATATCCGGAATTATTTACAGGTAAATCAAATGGTCCTTTTGGTAACCAAAATACCGGAGTTGTAGCTGATGATGTTCTTAAATTATTTTTATCAGCATTTGCTTTATTGATGGCATCAAAGTAAACAGCAGGATCAACAGGATTGCCCTGACCATCGGTATGCATTTGCATCTCATTTTCCCATCTTTTAAAATACTTCCAGTTACGTTGCTTACTTAAATCATGATTGCTTTTCCATTCCTGAAACTGCTTTTGCATTTCTTTAAAAGTTAACGGCTTATTCTCAGTTTTAAAAAATTGCTGGGCATCCGATGGTATAAATGAAGATACCAATCCAATAAGGAATACTAAAAATAACTTTTTCATAAATTGTTTACAGGCTATTGTGTAAACCAAAAATACGGCTTTTTATCACCGCAATTGAAATCATTACCTTTTTTTACAATCAGATTATTTAATTGCAGGGAAATCATCAAAAAATAAAAGTTAATCTTCTTTTTTAACCGGACTTAACTCCAAAACATCTTTCATTTCCACTGCATCGCAAAGTTGATACTCCCCGATTCTCGTCCGGCAGAGATCATAAAGGTATGCTCCCGAAGAGAGCTCCTTCCCAAGGTCTACTGCGAGAGAGCGTATATAAGTACCCTTGCTGCATACCACTCTGAATTTTACTAATGGGAGATTGATTTCCGTTATTTCAAATTCCTTTATCGTAATTGATTTGGCTGTTAATTCATGTGCCTCGCCTCTTCTTGCTAATTCATATGCACGTTGTCCCTTCACTTTTACTGCAGAAAATAATGGCGGCACCTGCATAATAGTTCCTATGAACTTTTTAGTAGCATTAACAATCATCTCATCAGAAATACCTGAGGTATCAAAAGTTTCACTCACTTCCGATTCTCTGTCGGCAGATGGTGTTGTTGCGCCGATAAAAAAAGCACCGGTATATTCCTTTTCAGCATCCTGAATAATAGAAATCTGTTTAGTGAACTTCCCGGTGCATACAATCAATAGTCCGGTAGCCAAAGGATCAAGTGTTCCTGCATGACCCACTTTTTTTGCACGCGTTACATTACGTAGTTTTTTTACCACGTCGAAGGAAGTCCATTCATATGGTTTATTAATCAGTAAAATGGTGCCTTCGTTATAATCCATTGGAAATTTTATCAAAAAAAGAATTTGAAAATATGAATTGTTATAGTTTGAATGAATCTAATCAATCAGCTTGATATCAACACCCATCACTACAAAAATGATAATCAACAAGCCGATAACAATACGGTAATACCCGAAAAGCTTAAATCCATA
>JANOBN010000311.1:0-13706 GCA_031411675.1 Bacteroidota bacterium
TATATCCAAATCCTGTATACGGCGTTTTAAATGTTGTTAGTAAAGCTCCATTGGATATAGATGTAGATTTATATAATTTATCAGGTGAAAAAATCTTTGTTGCTATTGAAATCTACCAAAATGAAATCCATATTCAAATGAATAAGCTGCCTTCTGGCTTTTACATACTAAAAGTAACTGAGCCTTTAACAAACAGGAATGTGTCTTTTAAAGTAATAAAAAACTAAAATGAAAAAAATACTTTTATTATTGCTTCTTGTTAATATCGATAAAGGATATTCACAAATTGGAATTCTGATAAATCCCTATCTGGATTATTCCGGTATTACAAATCCAAAATATACCAATGGACTTTTTCATGATATGGAATATTCCTATCTGCCAAACGGTGGAAATCCCAATAAAGCCAGGCACCTATGGAATTCCTCTTAAGGTTTCGAACACTTATGGTTGCAAACTACGCTCAGATATAGTTTGGTCACACACAGCAATCTGCTAATCTGCTAATCTGCTATCTGCTAATCTGCTAATCTGCTAATCTGCTAATCTGCTAATTAATAATGTGCTTCCACACATCATTCCCAACAGCAAATGCCATCAGTGCAAGTAGCAATACCATACCAACCACCTGTGCACGTTCCATGAATTTATCACTGAGCTTTCTGCGTGTGATACTTTCAATACCCAGAAAAATAACATGACCACCATCTAATGCAGGTATAGGAAGTATATTCATAAATGCAAGTACCATACTTAACAATCCGGTGATTGCCCAGAAACGTGGCCAGTTCCATTTACCACCATAAATCTGTGCAATACCAATTGGACCCTGCACACTGTCTGTTGCTTTTTCTTCGCCGGTAAATATTTTACGTAATCCTTTTGCATTTGATACTAATGCCTCCACTGCATCACTCCATCCAAAACCGATGGCTGAGGAAACTGTATATGGCTTCATTTGATATTGTGCATTCATAATTGGAACAGCTCCATATCCTACTCCTATTTTGCCTTCTGCATTTACCTTAGTTGCTACTTCCAGCATTTTTTTATTTCGTTCAATCGATAAACGAACATCTGCACCTTTTAATAAAGAAAGTTTATCCTTGAGCTGATCAGTATCAGTAATCGGTAATCCATCAATTGCAACAATTTTATCTCCCGCTTTAATACCTGCTTTTTCTGCAGGATCGCCCGGAGACACCAATGTTACTTCATAATTAATATTGCCCGCGCCCAAAAAGTTGCTTGGCCCTGCTGCATTTACTGTACGATAAAAATTATCAGGAATGGTAACTTCCAGTTGCTGACCATTTCTTTCTACATTTAACACTGCTCCGAATAAAACACGTGTAGATGTTAAGTCATCAAAACGTTCAAACTTTTTACCGTTAATAGAAAGAATTTTATCGCCGTTTTGTAATCCAAGATCTCGTGCAAGTTTATATGCATAAATACCATGTACACGATTTACTTCATCGTTAGGCAGATAATCTTTTTTATAAGCAAGCAATGTTGATGAAAAAATAGCAACACCTAAAATTACATTCATGGTAACCCCTGCAAGCATTACAATTAATCGTTGCCAGGCCGGCTTCGCTCTGAATTCCCAGGGCTCCGGCGCTGCAGCTAACTGAGAAGTATCCAGACTTTCATCTATCATACCGGCAATCTTAACATAACCGCCCAATGGAAGCCAGCCAATGCCATATTCTGTTTCGCCTCTTGTGAAACTAAATAATTTTACGCCCCAGGCATCAAAGAAAAGATAGAATTTCTCTACTTTAATTCCGAATGCTCTTGCAGCCATAAAGTGTCCCAGTTCATGAAGCGTTACCAATATTGATAACCCCAGAATGAGTTGCGCTGCCATTATTAATCCTGCCATTCGATTTTATTATTTAAATTTTTGTTTGGAGTGCAAAATTACTGTTTTTTAACGCTCCTGAAGATGATGTGTGTTAATGAACTTTTTAACGTCGCTGATATTGTTCCTGCTATTGATATTAATTACTCTTTAACTGTTTTACGACGCAACGATGCACGGGCAAATACACGGGTCTCGGTGTCAGTTTGGATATAGTCATCGTAACCCGGCTTTTCTTTATAGTGAATTTGCTCCATACAGGTTTCAATAATATCAGGAATTGAAGCAAAGGAAAGCTTGTCTTTGAGGAAGGCATCTACTGCTACTTCATTGGCTGCATTCATAATACAGGCCATATTGCCCCCTTTTGCCATGGCCCTTTCCGCCAAAGAAATACATCTAAAAGTTTGTCTGTCAGGCTGTTCAAAGGTTAGTAAGGGATATGCCATGAAGTCAAATCGGGGGAAAATTGAAGCCAGACGATCCGGATAACCTAATGCATATTGAATAGGCAGCTTCATATCCGGCAAACCCATTTGTGCCTTCATAGAGCCATCTTCAAATTGCACAATACTATGAATGATAGACTGAGGATGAACTATCACATCGATCTGCTCCGCTTTTAGAGCGAATAGCCATTTTGCCTCAATCATCTCCAACCCTTTATTCATCATGGAAGCGGAGTCAATAGTAATTTTTGCTCCCATGTCCCAGTTAGGATGTTTTAATGCCTGCTCCTTGGTAACAGTTGCTAAATAGGCTGCATCTTTTCCACGAAAAGGACCACCTGATGCGGTGAGGTATATTTTTTCAATCGGATTATGAAATTCCCCTGCCAGACATTGAAAAATGGCGGAATGTTCGGAATCAACCGGGTAAAGATTTACTGCATTTTCCTGTGCAAGTTTGGTAATCAGTTCCCCTGCAACAACCAGTGTTTCTTTATTTGCGAGAGCAATATTTTTCTTATTTTTAATAGCAGCAATCGTGGGTTCTAATCCTGCATAACCAACCATTGCCGTAAGAACTATATTAATTGATTCCATTTCCATCAACTGACTGATAGAAGAAAGTCCGCTATACACTTTTACAGGAAGATCACTTAAAGCATCTTTTACTTTCAGATATTTCGACTCATCACAAATCACTACTGCATTGGGCAAAAATTTTCTTGCCTGCTCAATAAGTAATTCATATCTGCTATTAGAAGTAAGCAATTCAATATCAAAAAGTGCACTGTTGGCTTCCAACACTTCCAGCGCCTGCGTTCCTATGGAACCCGTTGAACCAAGTATCGCTACTCCTCTTTTTGTCTTACCCATTTTATATATATAATACTTCTTTATTAAAAAAATTTATTTTTCTGTTTGATTAACTTCTTTATATATAATTTTATTATTTAATGATTTTAAAATGATATATACTCCGTAGGATTTACCGGTGTACCATTATACCATAATTCAAAATGCAGATGAGGCCCACTGGATAATTCACCGGTGTTACCAATGATTGCCAGTACCTGACCTGCTTTAACATAATCTCCTTCTTTCTTTAATAATGCCGAATTGTGTTTATAGATAGTTACGATATTATTATTGTGCTGAACGCCTATTACATATCCGGTTTCTGATGTCCAGTTGGCAAAGATGACGGTTCCATCCAATACTGATTTGATTACTTCATCAGGGCCTGCAACTATATCTACTCCATAATGCTTTTTCAGGCTGCTAAAAGGGGTAGTAATCGTTCCTTTAACCGGGGTAAAAAAGGCAAAACTGCCAATGCCGCTTACAAAAGATTTGTTTTCGGAGAGAAGTTCATAACGATCCTTCGATTCCACCAACATCCGCAGCAGAGAATCGTCCTCTGACCTTTGCAAACGATGAATAGAATCATAAAGTGGTGTTGCCGCTGTATCCTTCACAGGTCTTTTAGTGTCCGGCTTATCTTCCAGCACATTGCGAAAATTCGCCAGAAACCGGTCATTGGCCGTAAGGGTAGTTTCCATAGAATCTGCCGTCAGTGAGAGGTTTACCATGGTCCGGCGCATATTCACATCGGCATAACCTGGGATGTATTCACGAAGCGGGGTAAATGCAATCACATATAACGTCAAGGTAATCAAGCTGATCATTATTGTTCCAAAAAACACTATAACATTCATTGGGGAGAGTCGAAGGGCTGCCTTTTCCTCAAAGGTCTCTTCATTGAGTATTACCAGGCGGAACTTATTCTGCAGCTTTCTGACAATCCGTTTTCTTTTTTCCCTTTTAATGGCCATTGGCGCAAATATCGGCAAATTACCAAAGAGGTTACCTAAGGTTGCCGTCTATAATATGCCGCAATAGAAACTTCCATACTTAAATCATATTTACGATATTTGGGCGTTCTATCAAACAACCAGATTTAGATTCCTGTGCTTCGACTGAAATTTCCATTCTTTCTGCTACTTATCCTGACGGCAGTTTCATCCTGTAGTGTCAAGCGTAATAATATGGTTAGCAGGGGCTACCATGGCACTACAACCCATTACAATTATTATTTTAATGCCCGTGAACGGGTTAAACAGGGTGCTTTAACGCTTGCTACGGCTCAGGAAGATAAATATGACAGGGTTCTTTCTGTTTTTAAATATGGCGATGTAAATAAAGCTAAGGGTATCTTTCCTGATATGGATGAGGCTATTAAAAAAGCTTCTATTGCTATTCAACGCCATTCCATTTACGCTAAAAGTAAAAGTGACCCCAAACTTGCGGAACGTAATAAATGGATTGAGGATTGTTACCTGGTAATTGGTCAGGCGCAATTTTATAAACATGATTTCTGGACAGCCATTGAAACCTTTCAATATACTTCTGCAGAATATAAAGATGGTCCGATACGCAGTGATGCATTAATCTGGCTTACCCGTTCGTATCTGGAACTTGGCAAAACTACTGATGCAGAATATCTGCTGGATTACATGAAGAATGATAAAGCATTTCCGGTGCGACTGAAAGGCGAATATGCTGCAACTGCTGCTTCATTTCATCTGCAACGGAATAACATTCCAAAAGCAATTGAGGAATTGGAACATGCAGCAGCGTATACCCGGAAGAAAGATACCCGCGCCCGTTATTATTTCATTTTAGGCCAGCTTCGTCAAAAGCAAAATGAGCTGGAACCAGCATTTGCAGCATACAGCAAGGTAATAAAAATGAGTCCGCCATATGAATTAGCATTTAATGCACGTATTAACAGAGCACGTTGTTTTGATGTTAACAGCACAGATGCTTTTGCTGTAAAAAAAGAGTTGAACAAAATGTTGCGAGATGAAAAGAACAAAGAATATTTAGATCAGATTTATTATGCGCTTGCAGGAATAGCGCAACAGGAAAAAAAGGAAACAGAGGCCATTAACTTGCTGAATCTTTCCATTAAAAACAGTACCTCCAATGCCAACCAGAAAGCACTGAGTTATAAAGCACTCGGTGACATTTATTATGATCGTCCGGTATATCTGTTAGCATCGGCTTATTATGATAGTACAATTACTTCATTAAGCAATGAGCATCCTGATTATTTTGATATCCTTCAGCGCAAAAACAGTTTAGAAAGACTGGTAAATAATTTAAAAATCATTTTACTGGAAGATAGTCTGCAGTCATTATCCACTTTAAGTGCTGCAGAAAGAGAGGCAAGAATTGACGCCGTAATTGCCAGTGAAACTGAAGAGCAGGAACGCCTGAAGAAACAAAAGGAAGAGCAACAGAAAATAGAAGAACAACAGGTAATTGAAGAAAAGCTGATAAAGAATCAACCCAGAAATATTGGCAATAACCCGGGTATCACTCAACAGGGTGCATGGTATTTTTATAATCAGGCATCGATTGCTGCCGGTGTTGGAGAATTTATGAAAAAGTGGGGCTTCCGTAAACTCGAAGATAACTGGCGACGGACAGATAAAATATCGGAAGCAACCGCACAGGAAGAGGAATCAGGTGTAACATCTATTGACAGTCTTGCAGATGCACAAAAAGCTCTATCGGATTCCTTATCGAAACTGGATGCAGGTAAGAGGAAAGAGGCATATTTAAAAGCAATTCCCGAAGGTAGCACTTCCATTAAAGAATCGAATATTAAACTTACAGAAGCGTATTACAACGTAGGTATTATATATAAAGAACAACTCAACAATTATAAAGAATCAGTAAGTGCGTTTGAAACACTAGACAAACGTTTTCCTGAAAATAAATACAAACTTCCTTCTTACTATAATTTGTACCGTTTATATATAACGCTTAATGATTCCATTGGTGCAGAAAAATACAGAAGTTATCTGGTAAACAATTATCCGGAGTCAGAATATAGTAAATTGATTAATGATCCGGAATATTATGCCAAAGCAAAAAAGAAAACTCAGGTATTGCAGGTATATTATGAGAACACCTACCGTGCTTATCAAAATGCACAATATGCTGATGTAATTGAAAGAAAAGCCTTTTTTGATGAGCAATTTCCGAAGAACAATCCTCTTGCCGGTAAAATGTCTTTGTTGCGTGCTTTGGCAATAGGAAAGTCACAAAGCGTTGACAATTTTGAGCTGGCACTGGAAGATGTAGTAAGAGGGTTTCCAAAAGATACAGTTACCGTTCGTGCAAAAGAGATTCTGGCCTTCATCAAAAAAAGCAAGCAACCTACTGTAACGCCAACTGATACTGTTGCTTCAAAAAAAGAACTGGATAAAGTCATTGACAAAACTGCTTTCTCCTATGCCCCGGAACAGCCACATCTTTTTTTAATCCTGGTGCCAAAAGATACGGCGAATACATTATCAACTGTTAAACCAAAACTGGAGTCATTTGCCGGTGCAAATTTTCCTGATGATGCATTGAAAGCACAGCAGGGAAATCTGGATCTGGAATGGCAATACCTTGCCGTTTCCGGATTTAAGAATAGTCAGAGTGCTATGATTTTTTATTCCATGATTATGGAGGACAATACCGTTTTAGGAACCTTAAACACGGGTGTAACGCAGTTTTTTATTATCTCACCAAATAACCTTACACAATTGGCCGCAAATAAGGATGTAAACAAATATGCTGCATTCTTCCAGGAAAAATATATGCAATAACCTGAATATAAAAAGGCGGCTCACTTTATAGAAAAGATATGCTGGCTTACCTTCGTCAACCGTTTCCTTTTAATGCTGATTTTCGAAAGCGGCTTATCTCCATTTTATTTATCGCTCTGTTTGTTTCTTTATTTCTTTTCCTGTTCCGTCCTTTTGGTTTAGACCAGCTCGATCACAATCTGTTACTAATTACTATGGGTTATGGTGTGATCACTTACTTTGCTTCACTATGGGTAGTAGTTATATTACCAAAAAGATTTCCATCATTTTTTACCGAAGAAAGATGGACTACCGGCAAAGAACTTTTATTTATATTGATTACAATTTCCTTAATTGCTTTTGGCAACATTATATATAGTTATTATTTAGGTTTTATCCCGATAACCTTACAATCAATAATGTATTTTGGCTTATATACATTATTGGTGGCTATTTTCCCGGTTTTTGCCGGGACACTCATCAGGCAAAATATACTATTGCGTAAAAACCTTAAAGAAGCTACATATCTGAGCGATAATCTATACCACAAAGTGCGGATGCCCGGCTCACTAACCAGTACTGTTACTATCCATTCAGAAAATGGAAAAGACCACTTTACGGAAGACCCTGCCAACATCTATTTTTTGAAATCAGCAGAGAATTATGTGGAGGTTTATTATTTATCGAATGGCGTAACTAACCGGAAGTTAATTCGAACAACACTTAAAAATGCACATGATGATTTGAAGTCAACCAGTCAGTTTTATCGTTGTCACCGAACCTGCCTGGTAAATCTTGAAAAAGTAAAACGTGTTACGGGTAATGCACAGGGCTATCGGTTAATTCTGGAAAACATAGAGGAGACTATCCCGGTATCGCGTGGCTTAAATAAAGAAATTACCCTTCGTTTAAAACGCTGATTGCAGTTTATATTCCCGTTCGTCACATTCCATTGCATTCCGTCACTTCAACTTGCATTCTATCCATTGCCTCTTGTTTAGAAGAGACTTTGCTTCTTTATTTGCCTAAAAAAAATGGAGCTACTGAAACATATCACTTTAATTATTCATATCACATTCGGAACGATGGCGCTGCTTACCGGACCTGTGGCCATGTTGAATCAAAACGGAAACAACTTACATCGCATTAGTGGTAAAATATTTTTCTATGCAATGACGGTGGTATTTTTTACGGCCATATACTTGTCTGTTGCAGGCAACATCCCGTTTTTATTCCTGATTGCCATTTTCAGTTACTATAGTATTGTAGTCGGATATCGTGCTTTACATCTAAAAAAACTGGGTAACGGGCAGAAACCTCGATTATTCGATTGGGCAATTACCATCTTTACTACGCTGTTTCATTTTGCACTGCTTGTTTGGGGAATAGTTGTGTTGTTTTTTCAGAGTAATAATTTTGGAATTGTTGCTTTGATATTTGGTGCTCTTGGAGGATTAGGGAATTACAGAGAATACCGGCATTACACCGTGGGTTATAAAGAAAAAAACAGGTGGTTATTCGTGCATATCACCGGCATGATAGCGGGATATATTGCATCTGCTACAGCATTTCTTGTTAACGTGGTAACTTTTCAGCCTTCATTTGTATTATGGCTGGCTCCAACGGTTGTAATAGTACCTTATATGATTTATGTATCACGAAAATTCCGGAAGAAATTCAACAAAGGAATTGCGGCAAAAGAATTGGTAACAATAAAAATAGATTGAGTAAAGTATTATATATATATGAGGTTATTACAAAATCAATCTCAATATTCACCCGTAGCCCAGTGAAATATATTTTTGGATATGGCGTAAGTACCATCCTGAAAATAAAAGACACCACCCCATTTGTAGTCCACTTTACGATATTCTGCAATGGAAACACCTTTTGTTATTTTGATGGTAGTAATGGTTCTGTTGGCTTCTTCTAAAACAAATCTTTTACTTGTATAATGATCTTTGGCAATACTTTTTTCACCGGAAAGTTCAATATCTCCTGATGCTTTCCCCCCCTCCAGTAAGTCATCTCCCAATGAGCTGATTTTTGAAACATTATGTCGTTCCACTTCAGCAATATTATTGGATGCATCACGTGGATCGGATGAACCTGTAGCATTACCTCCTTCTAGCTTTTCTTCATTGGCTGATTTATTCCCGGGAGATACTTTATCTTCCTCCTCCGAATGTGCAGGTTTATTTCCCGGATCTTCACCGGGCATTAAATCAGGTGAAGGCTTGGGATCAATGTCCGGCTTTGGATTTAATGAAACAGGATCCTTTGTTATGGAAGGATCACCAATAGATAATTGTTTTTGTGGCAAGGATGGTGATGATGGCATTACATGTTGCTCCGTCATTTGTCCGCTGCTTGTGCTGATGTGCTGGTCGTCGCTCAATGATTCCTGACGCTGAACAACCATACTTCCGGAATTTACGGCGCGTTCTTCTGCTGCCTTTACCATCAGCTCATCTTCCGTTTTTTTAAGGATGCTGAGAATTGATTTTGTATAATCTACATCATAATCAAAATCATCAATGGAAGGATTAAAATGTATGCGTGCAACGGGTTGATTAAATACAACAATATTCACTCCATCATACTGGCGGAATAATTTCACACCAATTTTATACGGTTCAAATGTTTGTGCCATTCGTTCAGGCGGAACAACCGTGTTTACTGCAATCATTTTGGTGATGTAACCCGGCTTGGAGAAACTGAGCACATAATCAGTGTTAAACTCCAGCTTAATCTTAAGAAATGTTTTACCGGGCACAGTAAATACCGTTGTGCCGGCCTTTTTAACAGTAACAACGGTTTGCTGAAAGTTGCCATTCTCAATCATTAAATCCACCGGCAACTGCAAATGAGTTTGCGCAATAACTGATCTATTGCCAAAAGACAACAGACCAATAATAAGCAGGAAGATGAATGAAATAAAACGGTTTGCCAGCATCAGCCAATTAGAATACTTAACAAATATACTTAATAATGCTTTCTTAAAAAAGAAAAAATCACTAATGAGGCAAACGCGTTCTAAGCTGGATTATTTATATAATAAACAGGAATTTAACGGCTTGCATAACGGCGAACCGGCTTACCGAAATTCCTTTTATTGCCACTTTTTGCAGCTGCAGGAGCTTGTGCCTTGCTTGGATAAGCAGGTGCGGCATTCATTTCATCAATGACATTTTTTACCAGTTTATTGATATCTCTCAAATATGGAAGCTCTTCGCTGGAACATAAGGAGATAGCAATACCTGATTCTCCGGCACGTCCGGTTCTGCCGATACGATGAATGTAGGTCTCGGCTACTTCCGGTAATTCGAAATTAATAACGTGTGTTAATTTATCTACGTCAATTCCACGGGATGCAATATCGGTAGCTACCAGAATTTTTACACTACGGTCTTTAAATCCTGCTAGTGCACGCTGACGCGCATTCTGCGATTTATTTCCGTGTATAGCTTCCGCTTTTATACCATGACGACTAAGATCTTTTGCTACTTTATCAGCACCATGTTTAGTGCGTGTAAATATTAAAGCATGCTCAATGGACTCCTCCATTATAAGTGAATGCAGCGCTTCCCGTTTCTCCGATTTCTCCACGTAAAGTACGCGTTGTTTTATCATTTCTACAGGCGATGATACAGGTGTTACCTCCACACGAACAGGATCTGTAAGCAATGAATTTGCAAGGCTTCTGATTTCTTCAGGAACGGTTGCAGATAGAAACATCGTCTGACGCTTTTTAGGAAGCTTTGGAATAATTCTTTTAATGTCATGAATAAATCCCATGTCCAGCATGCGATCTGCTTCATCCAATACAAAAAACTCAATGGTATCTAAACGGATAAATCCTTGCGTCATTAAATCAAGTAAGCGTCCGGGTGTAGCAATGAGTACATCAACACCGCGTTGTATTGCCTGTGTTTGGCTTAACTGAGATACGCCACCAAAAACAACGGCATGTTTTATACGGAGACCTTTGCCATAATCAGTGAAACTCTCACCGATTTGTATCGCCAGCTCACGAGTGGGAGCCAGAATAAGTGCCTTTATGCCTTTACGGTGAACCGTGCTTTTGCTAAGTAACTGAAGAATTGGTAATGCAAATGCTGCTGTTTTGCCGGTGCCTGTTTGTGCACAGCCAAATACATCTCTTCCTTCTAATAAGTAAGGAATTGCTTTTTGTTGAATGGGTGAAGGGGTTTCATACCCTAGTGCCTGTAATGAGTTGATAATGTGCTCATCCAGATTTAAATCTTTAAAATTCATTAATTTAATTTATATATATGTGTGAAATTTTTTGCTGAGAATTCAGCACTTTTTGTGTTATAAAAAACGATCGGGAGAAGGCCGTTATGACTTAATTATGGAAATGCATAAACAGGCACGTGGTTCTTTATACCGCAAAGATAGGTAATTAGTTTCGATTATGGAAATAATATTTGATTTGCAGTCTTATGTTAAGGAATTGAAGGCTGAAATACCGAATATATGCTTAAACCATAAAGCCTGATCATAACAACAACGTGCAAGAATCAAATGCAGGATTAAAGTTATTTACTGATTACCAGTTTCGATGTTTTAACAAAATCTGCATCTGAAACAGATACTACATACACACCTTCTTTAAGATCAGCAATATTTAAAGCTGCATCTTTATATATTACTTCATTAAAAACCTGTTGGCCCAGCAAATTAGAAATATGTACATTTAATTTATCATTTGTACTCTTCGTATTTGTTCTTATATATAAAATATTTTTTGCCGGATTCGGATACAATGAAATTGATCCGCCTTCTGAATAATCATTATTTAAACCAACTGTAATATCAATTTTAAATACTTTATTCTCCAATTGATTTACATACCACAATTTTCCATCAGGCCCTACCTTCACTCCTGCAACACCGGGTGAACCTGTTTGTATGCGACCCAATTCCATACCTGTACTGTTGGAGGTATCATATATAATAATATCGCCATTGCTAAAATCACTTACAATTAAACGATTGCCGATTACATCAATTCCACAAGGTTGTACAAGACCGGTGGAGATAAAATTATTCCATGTTGTTCCAGTTACTATACTATGCTCTGTTACATATTCCTGATAAGGATTAAATGACCCGGTAACACTTCCGGTATGTGTATCCATTTTAATCACTCTTGCATTACCATTATCCACCACATACAACATTCCTGCTTCATCGAGCACTAAATGATTTGGAATGGAATCATTTAATCTGCTTAATGTAACATCTGTATAACGGCGAATTAAACCATCCGTATGATCATCATATCCCGGACCATGATCCTGTTGAAAATCGTACCATGTTATTGCTTGATTATATCCATCATATACCCAGAAGGCATTTTCATGCTCTGCTGCTATGCCCATACAGTTTGGACTTTGATGTAACATATCGAGATGACTTCCTAACGGACCAGGACCCGGCTGACAATAGATCAATGAATCACTGGACCATAATGCAGGGCCGGCGAAATGTCCGGAACCCATATGTGCATCCAATGCCGCGGAGCTATTTGCAAAATTCGTATTATCAGAAAAAGCAAGTGCAGTTGGTAAAATCATAAAATGATCAGAAGCAATATCCTGACGAAATAATGCAACTTGAGAAGGCGTTCCGGCATTATATAAAGTAACTGTACTGCCATGAGAAACTATATCTCCCATATTAGTAATCCACAATTCATTATTACTAAGTACGGTATGAAAATCCAAATCACTTGGGCGATATAACTGATCAGAGGCATCAGCAACAAGCAGAAATGCAGGGGTATTTACTAAATACTGGTCCACAATATTCGGAACAGGATTACCTGTGGTAAATACTTTGTAGAGTGTATCATTATTATGATTCAGGTCTGCATTTCCATTCATGTTATCAACCCAAACTTTTACTACATAAGTGCTGTTAGCAGGTGGTGCAAATAATGTTGCATGAATAAAATTCAACTCTGTATACGGACTAAAATTTAAACCTGCTACCTGATCAGTATTTACCACACCATTGTTAATGGAGTAATGAATATCCATTGATTGAATTGTGGTATAAGAGTAATTAAATATTTTGCCCGAGATACTTAAAGGATTTGTAGTAACATAACTGGTAGTACTGATTTTTTTTACTCCTAAATCATATTCCAAGGGAGGAATAATGCTGAATGTAAACAGTAACTCATTTTCAAGTGCATGAAATTGATAAACAGGCTGTCCTTTAATAATTACGGTAAAGTGATTATCACTTGCTCCCGAATCATCAATAAAACGGATGCTATAGGTATTATTAGTCGTCAAACAAAACGGACCTTCTGTAATCGTATCATAGTTAGCATATCCATTTCCCGGTGTGGCAATGTTGGCATTAACGCTACCACAATTCATTTGAGCTGTATTGCCTCCTGAAAAAATTGTTCCGTTGCCACAAAGATTGGTATCGGGTACCAAATCCCAATAAACTTCATAGCCCCTGTTAGTGGTAGCTACTTGTGTATAAACCGAATCTGTTCCAACCGGACATTGCCCGGAAGTGTTGAAACTGAACAGAAATACAATAATGAATAAAACGAGTGTAATTTGATACTTCATTCTGGCTACTGCGATGTCACGGTAAAGGGGGTGTGACGAATAATGCGAAGGTATGGCTTATTCAGGCCTAAATTTATTGTAAAACAGGAATTTTGTCATATTTCTGCACGGTTTGAGGTTAATATCG
>JANOBN010000312.1:0-8258 GCA_031411675.1 Bacteroidota bacterium
AACGGCTCATCCTGTAAATTCTTATGCATTAGATAAGGAAGGCAAAAATATGGTGACTAATCTTCGGGTTACTGATCCTGATTTATTCTGGAGTGCGTCAAAATATCTTGTTGTGATAATTAATTAAATTACGATAACTCATAAAAAAACCGCAGGCTTATTGTCTGCGGTTTTTTTATGAGTTATATTTTATAACATCAGTTAATCTCTATATCCATTTCTGCCGCCTGAACTGCATCTTTACGTCCTATATCAACTACAGATGTTGCAGTGTATTTTCCTTTTGGAAGATCATCCGGTACAGGGAAACGCATTAAACGAGATCCCCCGGGCAATACCGTGAAAGCAGCCGGTTTTGATCGTTGCTCATTACCTGTTTGAAGGTTGGTAAACTCCACGTAAGAGGCGCAATCCAAAATTGTTTCACCGGTATTTTTTGTAATAATTTCCAGTGTCTTGCTTTTATCTTTATCAAAAACGGATTCTTTAAAGCTTGTGATTTCAGCCTGCTTTAATACTACACTTGGTGGTGTCTGGAAAATATGCACGATAAACTGAAATGTTTCAATAATACCCATTCCAACACCATCCTTTTCGGCGGTATTGGCTTCGCTTCTTTCCTTTGCCAGTTTCAACATCATGGTTCCCCATTTTACTTTGTTAGCTTCCGGTAAATTTGGAAGATCAATAATTACCTCCACATCCTGCGATTTGCCAGGACCCAGATCAAAAAATGAAGGAGAAGCACTCATATAAGCGGTACTGGAATGTTCGCTTTCTCCCGGTTTCATTAATTGTGTTTTCCCATCAGCAGTTGGTGCTGAAAAATCACCAAATGAAATGGTAAATGATTGCGAAGTCTCTGAATTGTTTGTTACATGTACAATTTGCTTTTTTACTTCACCCGGACCTGCTTTAAAATATAACCGGCTGGGGGCTAATGATACGTTTTGTGCATTTACAAGATTAAACCCTGCAAACATCACGGCTAAAATAATTCTGGTTTTCATGTTACTATTTAGTTTCAGTTATTAAGTTATCCACTTTTACTCCTTTTCCTCCACAATGGTTCCATCTTTATTAAATCTTTTTACATTGAGGGATCGTTCCTTTTCCCGGATACGGAAACTAATATGATAAGATTCCACCTTACCGGTAATGCTTACCATAACCATATTCTGATCAAGGATAAAGTCATTGTTTATGGCATTCTGATTAATAGAAACTCTGTAATCGCCGGTTGGTAAATACAAATTAAACCGGCCGTCAATTCCGGTCAGGCAAGAATAGACCCGACCTGCAGAATCCACTGCGGCTACCCTGATACGAGACACTTCGGGTTTCCTTTTTTCTACGGAATTCACATTGTAATCAATGGCTATGCCTCCTGAAAGATGTACTCCTTTGGAAAATGGTATTGCAATGTTTTTATTTTTATCAAGTACCAGCGTTTGTTCCCCGTAAGGAAACCAACCCGAATTTTCCGTAAGTGAAAGTGTACTGAGTATATATATTCCGCCGGGCATATTTCTGAACACCACCATTCCCTTATAATCGGTAATCACTTCTTCTCCCCTGCTGTTTAATCCAATGTCGCCGAGAGAATCAGGATGTTGAGGTTTTATTGTTATCAATACATTCTCTAATGCTTCTTCATTTTTATCCTGCTTCATGTTTCCATTAAGATCGCGAAATGCCGTAATGATGGCAGTATTAAATCGCTTTCCTGGAACAGGTATTCCTAAATCTTTTTTAAGTCCAATGCCTGCAGTGATATCTTTAAATGATGTTGGATCATTGGACAGTGTGCTGATTCTGTCAGCATCTTCCAGACGTGCAATTTTTTGAGCACTTGCCAGAAACTCAGCGTAAATATTAAACTGCCATCCGTTTCGGGTATAGTAAAATAATTCAGGACGTAAACCCAGTCTGCCTTTGCGGTAAATCGATTCGTAACTATAACTAAAAGTAGGTTCCAGCGATAATGTACCGGGCATTAACCACATGCCATAATAGGCACTTAAAAATATGGCCTGGTGATTTATTCTATATCTTGAAAAACGAATGTGTTCAAATGCCTGAAAAGGTCCATAGTTATACCGTACATTGGCATTAAAACTTTTGTAACGCAAAGATGATCTTACCTGAGCAGTAAAATATCCCGGTATATCAAAATCAGGAAGTTTTATATATGATCCAAACATCGACGAAACAAAACGAACCTGTGAACGCATGGCAGGATGAAAATCAAAGCCAAGACCTTTTGTGATGTAATGAATATTTAAAAGATCATCATCAAACCATGCTGCACGAAAGGAATGATTACTTGTTTTGTTATTTACTGCTAAGCGTAATTCATGCCTGCGACTGTTGCTCTTCATGCCAAAGAATTTTACACCTTGTGTATTGTAATAAACAGGATCCTGACTATACCAGGCATTAGTAGTAGTCCAGGAAAATCTCTCACTTTGTTTCCAGGTAAAGCCGGAATTCAGATTCAGTATTCCGCGATATCCAGAATAACCCTGCGAGGTATAATCAACCGATAACCGCATTCCGAATTTTCTTACCGTACCTGAATAGCTTACATTACCTCCATATCCATTTACATTCAATTCCGGTGTAGCATTATAATATTTCTCTGTAGAATAGCCAATCCGGGTGGTTAATAAATGCTCCTTATTAATTCGGAAATCGATACCTGTAACAGCCAGGTTTATATTTACTTTACTAATGCTGTTATAGGTCTGCTGAATATAATTAACCAGAGTAACAGACTTCAATTCAAATTCATGTCGAAGTCCTATTGATTTTACTGATGGATTGGTAAAAAGATCAGGCGTTTGTATATATAAAGCGCCAATACGGTTTCTTCCAATCATTGCTTCCGCCTTTATACCTCTGCCTGCCGGTGTTAATCCAAAATTTCTAAACCCTGAAATATTTCCTATTTCAACAGCGGAACGGGGCGTGAAATAACCGAGGTAATGATAATTTCCCAGAAACGCTTTTTCTTTATAATACTGCTGTGAAAAAAAAGACTGAAAACGATAGGTAAGAGTTCTGGAACGGGAAAGAAAAGAAGTTCCGTAAAGATTCAAACTCATTGTAGTGGATGCTTCCAGCAGATTATCAATTCGCATTTCCATTGTGAGGGGAAGTACTTGTCTGCTGAATTCATTAAATTTAATCTCACTTCGGTTTTTTCTGAAATCAACTGTTGTTTTCCATATCCTTCCCGGTGATTGATCTTTATTTAAAGCCTGAACAGAAATACGTACCGGATAAGACTCCGTTGTTGCTGATTGTTTTGATATCCTTTGAAAGGATCCGTTATTCCCCGGCTTTAATTTGGTGGTAAAATTAAATACGGTATCCATACCCGGTGCAAGACTAACATTGAAATACTGTGGCACTTCCTTCATTTTTTCATCCAATAACTGCAATTGAAAATGCGGTGTAAGTTTAATGGAATACCACTCAATTGCATTACCGGTATTGCGAATGCTAAAACTAAAGGACGAAGTATCACTATTATTAATAAAGTAATTACTTGCATGATCGGCCGCGGCCACCCAATTGGATTCACTTTCAATTGACAGATACCAGGAAGCGGAAGCAAATTGCAATTTGTTTGATTCAGCAATAAGTCCTGCAGATACAAGATAACTGGTACTTCCATCTTCTTTACCCTTTAGTAATAACTTCACAGGTATAAAAAGTGAATCACCGGAATTTAACTGATATAATGCATCAAATGATTTGGTGCAGGTCCAGCCTTCCGGAATTGCAAGACTTAAATAAAAATTGATTTTCTTTTCCGATCCATTTACCACGCGTAGCACATTGGAAGCCATCTCCCCTTCTTTATACTTTGATTGTTCTGTACGAAAACTTACCTGTACCTTAGCTCCAAAAGAAACGAAACTGCATAAAAGCAATATTGCCGGAAACAAAATTTCCCGGGCAAAAAAGGTTTTATAAAAAATAACTTTTACAGTTTGCATTAATTATAAATCTTCAATTATTATAAAGTCAATTCTCAGTGTATATAATCCGGGGCGATAGTTTAATCCCGGTACTAATTTTAAGTCAACTTTAAGCTTATAACATTCAGGATCGAGCACATAAGTACCGGGTGTATTTGTGCCTGTGGGAACAGCGTCAGCGCAACCTACTGCAGGATCATTGGCAGGACTGCCAATTATATATACAGGAGTTGCAATATCAGTAAGTGGAAAGAAACCGCTTCCCGAAACAGGTGTATTGCTGCTGTTATAAACTCTCGCCTGAATTAAACTTACAGGAGGTGGTGTTATACCGGTTGTAGAATAAGAGTTAATTACATTAAATGAACCTGTAGTTGTTGTGGTGGCTCCAATATATAAATCCCATTCGGATCCAATTGCATTAATATTTAGTTCCAGAGCATGAGGTACAGTAATACCGTTTATATATTTCTCAATGGTGTTAAAATTAAATTCAATATCGGGTGATGACTTCGACTCAAAAGTGAGCGATTGTCCATTGCTTTTAAAAGATTGCAACAGACATATGCCCAAAGCAAAAAGGCATAGAATTTTATAGTATTTATGGTCCACCGGTTTTTATATACAGGTGATTCTTACGAAAAGTGTAAGGAAAAGTTATTAAAAAGGGGATCTTCTGTTGAAGACCCCCTTTTTAATCGTTTTTGTTGATTTTCTTACTATAAATCTTCAACCAGAGCATATACTACTTCCAGATAGTAATAACCACTCTGAGCAAAGCCCGGAGCAGCAAGAGCTACTGTGGAATTAGGGAAGGTTGCAGGGATACCGGGTGTTAAACGGTAATGCACACGAAACTGATTGGTGGTTGGATTAGCAGCAGCAGCACCCGGAGCATATGACTGACCCGCTGCTGTACCTACCATACCTGCCAAAAACTGTGTGGTAGCAACAGGAACACCTCCGGTTACACCAGAGTTAACCAATCCTTTAAGGCTTACCAGCGTATTAAAGTTGTCGGTTGCAGCTGAAGTGTTTGGTTGAATTGACTGCATTTCCAGAATTTCTGCCGGCAATGTAGCCTGTCCATTAGTAGAATAAGCATCTACCTGCACCCAGTTGTCAGTGCTTGCATAAGCGAACAAATCCCAAGCAACAGTAGCATCAACATCCAATTTAGTAGCGTTGAATTTAATAATACCATTCTGGTATTCCGGAATCGTTTTGAATACGAAATTTACAGTTGGATCCGTAGTCATCGTTAAGTTAAGGATACCTTGTAAGTCCATGGTTACATAAGCATATTCCTCATCAGATAATTGCGCTTTGGATTGTGTGGCAAAAGCTGCTAAAGCCACAATAGCGAGTAGTTTCTTTCTCATTTGTTTGTTTTTAATATCGATTTTATAGCGGTTTAACGCTTAGAAGGTTACCTTGTTTACAAAAAAAAGATTTAAACCTTACAACGATATTACATCTAAACAGCAACCGGAAAAATCCAGGGAGAATAGCTTTAAGATGAAGCCTGCAAAGGTTCTGGTTTGTTGTTGCTAACTAAAATACAAGCATAAAAAAGAAAAAATATTGCGTTTACTTCCAATGAACACTGATTGAATTGGAAATTACCCGATAACCTTCAATTGAACATTTTGCCGGGATTAAGAATATTATTGGGGTCGAAAAGTTTTTTTATTCCTTTCTGAATATCCAGTTCTGCCTTATTAAAAGCAATATCCATGTAATCTTTTTGTACATACCCGATACCGTGCTCACCGGAAATGGTTCCATTTAAACTTACACACAGGTGAAAAATTTCACGAATACCCTTTGGGACTTCGGAATGCCAGGCTTCATCAGTCATTCCATCTTTAATAATATTCACATGCAGATTTCCATCTCCTGCATGACCATAACATACAGAGCGGAATCCATACTTCTTTCCAATCTCCTTAACGCCTTTCAGCAATTGCGGCAACTCTGCCCGTGGTACAACTGTATCTTCTTCTTTATATACAGAGTGTGATTTAACTGCCTCGCCTGCACTCCTGCGCAACTTCCAAAGATCTGCCTTTTGCTGAGCAGTATCGGCAAACATCACTTCATCACATTCAAACTGATACATCAGTTCCGTAATCTGTTCGCATTCTTTAAAGAGTACATCCATATCATTACCGTCCACTTCAATTAGCAAATGTGCCATATGATGATCTTTCACCGGAATTTTTACATCCACAAACTTTAACACAAAATCAATAGCATCACGCTCCATAAATTCCATTGCTGAAGGAGTAAATCCTGCCCGGAAAACTGCAGAAACTGCTTCACAAGCTTTATCCGGCGATGCAAATGGTATCAGCATTAGCAAGTTTTGTTTTGGAAGCGGAATAAGCTTCACTACGATTCTGGTAACAATGCCTAGCGTCCCTTCACTGCCTACCATTAACTGTGTAAGGTTATAACCAGTAGAGTTTTTAAGCACGTTTGCTCCGGTCCAGATAATTTCTCCGGTTGGTAAAACTACTTCACAGTTTAATATATAATCTTTCGTTACGCCATATTTAACTGCTTTTGGTCCACCGGCATTCTCGGCAAGGTTACCACCAATAAAACAAGATCCTCTGCTGGCCGGATCAGGGGGATAAAACAAACCCTTCTCCTCCACTGCATCTCTTAAAACCTGATTAATAACACCCGGCTCAACGGTTGCCTGAAGGTTTCTTTCATCAATTTCAATGATGCTGTTTAACCGCTCCATAGAAAGCACAATGCCGCCGAATACCGGCAATGCTCCGCCGCTTAACCCTGTACCGGCTCCTCTTGGTGTTACCGGAATCATCTCTCTGTTGGCCACCTTCATTATTGCAGCAATTTCTGCTGCCGTGCGTGGTTTTACAACCAAATAAGGTAAAAAATGGAGGTCTTCTGTCTCATCATGACTGTAATGATGAAGAGATTCCTCATCAGTTAATACATACTGTTCTCCTGCAATTGTTTTAATTTCATCAACAATTTTAATAGTGATGGTAGCGATATTCATGCTGCAAATGTATAAAGGCTATCATCTACTCAAATTAAATAAATACTTTCGTTTTCAACATGCCAACTATTATCTCACATGCACTTGTGGCGTTTACTGCTGGTAAGTCAGTTTTAAAGTCTCCGGATAAAAAAATACTTGTGGCCGGAATGATCTGTTCCATGTTGCCAGATGGTGATGTAATCGGTTTCCGGTTTGGCATCCCATATGAAAGCATGTGGGGGCATCGTGGATTTACCCATTCTTTCTTTTTTGCTTTCCTTCTTTCCATTATGGTTACTTTTCTTATTTTCTACGGTAAAAAGACAAGTAAAGAGATAACTGTAAATACGTTTTTTTTTCTCTTTCTGGCAACTGCCTTGCATCCTGTGCTTGATGCTTTCACTAATGGAGGATACGGCGTTGCTTTATTGGCACCCTTTAGCAATGAACGTTTTTTTGCACCCTGGCGGCCGATCAATGTCTCACGATTCGGGTTAAATGCTTTTCGGGGAGGATATGGAATTCAGGTAATTTTAGGCGAAATAAAGTGGGTCTGGATACCTTCATTTTTCCTGTGGTTTATAACAGACTTTTTAAAAAAGGAATAGGCATAAAAAAGCCGGTAATTTCTTACCGGCTTATAATTTAAGAATGTGTATCAGAACATAAATAATGCTCCAAGCCTTAAGGTACTCAGATCAATATTTATATCAAATGAACTTGATTTATAGTCTTTCACATCTTTGTTTTCCGTATCATCTGGCTTGTTATTTACACCCGTATAGCCCAATAATCCATAACGGAAATCAAGAAAAAAATGCTTCTTAATCTGATAATTTACACCTGGTGAAAGAGCAATGGAAAAGAGGCTGAATTTATCCTTTCGGGTATATTGAACAATTGTTCCATTGGATTGATTAAAATAAGAATCTTCACTTTCGCTGGAGCCACCTCCAAAATTCAGGTTTAGTTGTGCGAAACCAGTTGCTTTGTCGGCTAATTTGCCTTGAAAGCGTACCAATGGGCCAAATGTAGTAAGTGAAGTTTTATCATCACTTGGCTTGTCCTTAGTACCAGAAATTGACACGCCAAGTCCGACAGCCACGTTATCACTTGCAAAATAGAGAAACTCCGGAGAAAATGAAAAAGTGGTCGATTTAAAGTCGTCCGGCTGTGCTTCAACTGTTGTGGAGCTGAACCCAACGTTACCGGTTATGGCTAAACTGCCGGTGGTTAACTGTGCCTTTGTA
>JANOBN010000313.1:0-7490 GCA_031411675.1 Bacteroidota bacterium
CCTTTAACACAAAACGATTGCTTTACCATTTTTAGCATTGGGAGGCATACTTTGGTACAGATATAAAATGAAGGTGATTAACAGTGATGTAATTTCATTAAAAAGCAGAAAGGCTACCGAAATTGCCAAAAAGAAGTTGGCTATTGCACAAAAGCATATGAATGCCGGAGAGAAAGATGCATTTTATGAAGAGGTATCGAAGGCTATGTGGGGTTTTATCAGTGACAAGCTTGCAATACCACCTTCCGATCTCTCGAGAACTAAATTTACTGAAGAATTATTAAGCAAGAAAGTGAGTGAAGAGACTATATCATCATTTCTAAAAATTATGGATGAATGTGAGATGACCCGATTTGCCGGTACAGCCGGATCTGATACCTCATCAATATATCAACAGGCTTTACAATCTATTTCTGCAATTGAACAATCTCTGAAGGGATGAAAAAAAGAACCTCCACCTGCCTTAATAGTATTTATCAGTTTCGGTTTAATTTATGCCTTCTCTTAATAGTGTTTTCTATTAATGTTTCCGGTAACACCGCTGAACAATTTGACAAGGCCAATCTTTTGTACCGGTCCGGTAATTATAAAGAGGCCGCCAGATCATATGAATCATTACTTGCCGGAGGTTATATATCATCAGCATTGTATTACAACCTGGGTAATGCTTATTACAAAATGGATAATTTTCCGAAGGCAATTATCAATTATGAACGTGCATTAAAACTTAATCCGTCGGACGAAGACATCTCTTTTAATCTTCGACTAGCGAACATAAATACAGTTGATAAAATTGAACCTATTCCTAAACTTTTTTATGAGCAGTGGTGGGAAAACTTTATCAGTATATATAATGACACGAACTGGAGTAAGCTTGGAATAGCTGCCCTCTGGTTGGCTTTTATTTTTAGTGTAATATATATATTCGGCAATAGTATTTTGATGAAAAAAACAGGTTTTTTTATTAGCCTGATCTTCCTTGCAACGGGTATTTTTTTATTATCAACTGCAGGAATTCAACACCATCGCTTAACCAGCAATAAATCTGCAGTTATTACCGAAACCAGTGCCTATATTAAAAGTTCGCCAGATGAAAAAAGCACGAATCTTTTTATGCTGCATGCCGGAACAAGAATTGATATTATTGATGAATTAAAAGGCTGGAAAAAGATCCGGATTGCAAACGGTAATGTGGGCTGGATAAGTGATAATGAAATTGAAATAATTTAATGTTGTTTCATCTTCTCTTGCAAATACCTTAAAAGTAATCTGCATAACGCATATTTTGTTTTAGAAACAGTTACTGAACTTTGTTTTAAAAATCTGACTTAAGTCAAAACACCATAGGTGAAAAAAATCCTCTTGCTTTCGGATACTCATCATTATATTGATGACCAGATATTGCTGTATTGTGCAGAGGCCGATGAAATTTGGCATGCCGGAGACATTGGTTCCGCTGTTGTTGCTGACAGGCTTTCATCACTCAAACCATTAAAAGCAGTGTGGGGAAACATTGATGATGATAAAATGCGCCGACGATTTGAGGAAACCCTTGTATTTAATTGTGAAGGTCTAAAAATCATGATCATTCACATAGGTGGCACCCCGGGAAAATATCCTGAAAAAGTGAAGTCATCTATTCATCTGCATAAACCTGCTGTGTTTATCTGCGGCCATTCTCACATGCTAAAGATTCAACGCGACCCTAACTTCCCAATGTTATATATAAACCCTGGTGCTGCCGGGCAAATTGGCTTCCATCAGGTCAGGACCATGGTAAGATTTACCATTCAGGGCAACGATATCGGGAATATGGAAGTAGTTGAGTTGGGTAAAAGAGGGCGTTTATCTTAAACGGTTGGCAGATTTTACCAGTTCATCGTCTTTTAAGATGAAATAACGGGATAAAAGGAACAGAACCAGAGGTAATATCAAAAAAGCCATTCCAAACGACACCTCCCATTGGTTATCGCCCTCCACTATTGCATTCACCTGATCCCAGTCATATAATAGAATACTTACTAATATCAATTGGAGCAAAGTCAGCAAATGACAATAACGGGCCTGTTTAAGGCGGGTTTTATACATGAAAATGACCCCTACAGTCAGAATGATTACCATACTATTTACGATCATCAGAGGCTGATTTTTCTGCAATTCTACCGTACTTCCCTGATTAAATTCCACTGTATTCCATATAGATAATTCATAGCCGTTTGCAAGATCTGACCCGTTATCCCAGGTAAATACCGGAAAAAAGAACAGAAAAACGGAGCATATAGCCGCTACCAGCAGCAGGACACTTTGAATACGTTGAATCATTGCTTTATAATTGAATGTGCAAATATGTCGATAAGCCTGTTAATAAAAAACTATCCAAATAAGAAAACAAAATTTGGCATTTATGCGTTATAATCCTTAATATTGCAGTGTCAGGATTGATTTTAATCCCTTTGTCTAAGAAAATCCCCCCACTTACTGTTACATGATTTATTCGTTAACAAGATAATTCCATCTTACTGAATAGCTGTATTTCAGGTTCGTCGCGATTTAAATGACAATTTACATTTCCGGTTATCATTAATAAGCTTTAACCGGCAGCCCAAGGGTCTAAATATATAATTCTTTGGCCCCAACAATAAATATACAAAATCCAAATAAATTTTACATGTTTGACATTCTTCAATTAAACGAGAAACTACTACCAGAACTTAAAGAGATTGCTAAAAAGCTACTCATCGACAATTACGAAAACCTGAAAAAACAGGATTTGGTTTATAAAATTCTTGATCATCAGGCTTTAAACCCCGAAATAGATTTTAAAGGTCTGGGTATTGATGTTCCATCTGTTGAAAAGCCGGTTAAAGAGGCTAGAAAAAAAGCTGAAAAACCAGAAAAAACTTCACGTACGGAGAAGGCGGATAAGCCGGAATCAGATAAGGTGAAAGTTGCCAAACAAGAACCGGTTGCTTCTGTAATGAATTCAACTGCTGCTTCATCTGATAATGACTCCCGTCCAAAACGTCAGCGCATCATTCCATCAACAGAAGGGGAAGATAATCAGGGCAATGTGCAGTATATGCCACATTCTTATGGCGAGAAAGTGGAGATTAAAAAAACGGTTCCCCGTGCTCAGCCGGCTTTAGAGTTTGATAATCCACCAAAACGTCAGGAAGAATATAAAGCTCCGGTAACGCAGCAGACCGCTCCTCCTTTTGTTAGAGAAATGAATTATCCTCAACCTTCCAATATAGATGCAAGCAGAGAACGCCGTTTGCCTCCTGACAATTCATTTGATTTCGGAAACATTATTGAATGTGAAGGAGTGCTGGAGATTACCTCTGATAATTCCGGCTATTTACGCTCTTCCGATTACAATTATCTTCCTTCGCCAGATGATGTATTAGTGTCACAGTCACAGATTAAACTTTTCGGATTAAAAACAGGTGATACTGTTAAAGGTTCTGTGCGTCCGCCACGTGAAGGAGAAAAATATTTTCCCTTAATTAAAGTTGATAGTATTAACGGACAGGATCCGATTATTGTTCGCGACAGAGTGCCGTTTGATTTTCTTACGCCGCTTTTTGCACATGAAAAATTTAACCTGATTCATAGCCATACTAATTATTCTACCCGGGTAATGGATATGTTTGCTCCTATTGGAAAAGGGCAACGGGGACTTATTGTTGCACAACCTAAAACAGGAAAGACCGTATTGCTTAAAGAAGTTGCCAATGCAATTGCAGCGAATCATCCGGAAGCATATCTTATTATTCTATTAATAGATGAACGTCCGGAAGAGGTTACCGATATGGCACGCAGTGTTAAAGCAGAAGTAATTGCGTCAACGTTTGATGAGCCGGCTGATCGTCACGTACGTATTGCCAATATCGTTCTTGAAAAAGCAAAGCGAATGGTAGAGTGTGGACATGATGTTGTGATACTTCTCGATTCGATTACACGTCTTGCACGAGCATATAATACAGTTGCTCCTGCCTCAGGAAAAGTACTTTCCGGAGGTGTTGAAGCAAATGCGTTACAAAAACCAAAGAGATTTTTTGGTGCTGCCCGTAAGATTGAAAATGGCGGATCATTAACCATCCTTGCAACTGCACTTATTGATACCGGTTCAAGAATGGATGAAGTAATCTTCGAAGAATTTAAAGGAACGGGTAACATGGAACTTCAATTAGATCGTAAACTGGCTAACAAGCGTATTTTCCCTGCTATTGATCTGGTAGCATCCAGCACACGACGTGAAGATCTACTTCTTGACAGAGAGATGATGCAGAAGATGTGGATCCTGAGAAATCACCTTGCAGATATGACGCCATTAGAAGCCATGGAATTTATTTTGGAAAGAATGCGCGGCACCAAATCCAATGAAGAATTCCTTGTTTCCATGAATAGCTAAAAGTTGTTTTTAGTGTGGTTGCTTTATCAGCTCGTGCGCAAAAGAATTAATATTGATTCCATCAAAATTTCCTGAAGTCATTATCAGCAATACATTATTCTGATAATTTCTTTCTGAAAGATATTCTTTCAGTTTAGAAGATTCATTGAAAACGATCAGGTCTTTCTTATTAAATGCCGTTTTTACCTGCTCAATACTTACCGGCTTTAGTTTCTTATGCTCAATTGTATGTGGGTTAAAATAAACTATAGCTACATCAGCATCTTCCATTGCACCTTTATACTGGTTTAAAAATTCCTCATTCAGGCTACTGAACGTATGCAGTTCCATGCAGGCAATCACTTTACGGTTTTTAAATTGCGCTTTTATGGCTTCCGTGGTTGCCTTTAATTTACTTGGTGAATGTGCAAAATCTTTATATATAATCAGGTCGTTGCTTTGCGCCACCTTTTCCAGTCTTCGTGCCGCACCTTTAAACGACATTATAGCTTCCAGAAACTGAATGTTTGATACACCCACTTGTTCGGCCACCTTTAAAGCTCCCTGAAGGTTCATGAGATTGTGATTTCCAAAAACCTGTAATGGATATTTTGCATTATTAAAAATAAGGCTGGTAATGCCATCTTCATTCATTGAATCGGGAATACCATATTCAATTTTTTCTGCATTCATTTCCGTCGTTTCACAAAGTGCTTTAACGGTAGCATCTTCAATGCAATAAATAAGTTTACCGTCATCAGGCAATTGTTGAATAAAAATTTTGAACTGTTCCACATAATTTTCAAATTTCGGAAACACATTAATATGATCCCATGCTATGCCACTCAATAACGCTACATCTGCATGATATAAATGAAATTTCGGACGCCGGTCTATCGGTGAAGAAAGATACTCATCGCCTTCCAGGATAATAAAAGGTGCGTCTGTACTTAAGCTTACCATAGTATCAAAACCATCCAGTTGTGCACCAACCATGTAATCAAAATTAATATGATGGTATTTCATTACATGAAGCAACATGGCTGTTATTGTGGTCTTACCATGACTTCCGCCTATTACAATACGTTTTTTGTCTTTTGATTGCTCATAGAGATACTCCGGATAACTAAATACTTTAATCCCCAATTCATGGGCTCTAATCAGCTCCGGATTATCAATGCGTGCATGCATTCCAAGTATTACAGCATCAAGTTCAGGATGGATTAAAGAGGCATTCCAACCGATAGTGGCGGGCAAAATTCCGGCATTTTTAAGCCGTGTATAAGATGGCTCATTGATCTCATCATCCGATCCGGTAACGTTATATCCTTTCTGATGAAGGGCAAGTGCCAGGTTGTGCATGGCGCTGCCACCTATAGCAATAAAATGTACGTTCATATAGCAAGACTAGATTACAATATTACATTGGGATGGAAATGAAATATTCATAAAATAAAATTAATTTTGAACATCCCTGATTCCTTACAGTTAATCCCTTTATAAAAGCACTTATTATGAAACTATACTCTGTAAATACCGGTTATTTCAAGCTCGATGGTGGTGCCATGTATGGTGTGGTGCCTAAGTCAATATGGAATAAATTAAATCCGGCTGATGAAAACAACCTTTGCAACTGGGCAATGCGCTCGCTGCTTATTGAAGATGGAGACAGATTAATTCTTATCGACAACGGGCTTGGAGACAAGCAGGATGCCCGTTTTTTCAGCCATTACTTCCTCAATGGAGATGACACATTGGAAAAATCATTGCATAAGCATGGGTTTAACTCTAACGATATCACTGATGTCATATTAACGCATCTCCACTTCGATCATTGTGGTGGCAGCATCCGTCACAAAAAAGATAAAAGCGGCCTGGAGACAGCATTTTCTAATGCCATCTACTGGAGCAATGCTGATCACTGGCAATGGGCAACGGTTCCTAATGTAAGAGAAAAGGCAAGTTTTCTGAAAGAAAATATTTTACCAATACAGGAAAGCGGGCAGTTACAATTTACAACAGATGGAGCTGAATTATATCCGGGTGTCAGCATACAATATGTGAACGGACATACAGATGCCATGATGTTAGTGAATATTAAATACAATGGAAGAAAAGTAGTTTATATGGCAGATCTTATTCCGGCAGTAGGTCATATTCCATTACCTTATGTAATGGGATATGATACCCGGCCTTTAATAACTATGGAAGAGAAAGCGCTATTTTTGAATACCGCTGTTAAAGAAGATTCCATTTTATTTTTTGAACATGATCCGGTAAATGAATGTTGCACACTTCAGCTTACAGATAAAGGGGTTCGTTCTAAAGAGATATTTAAATTAGATTCCATTTAATATTTGTCAGTAAAATGCCTTTCAAAAATGTAAGCGCCATCTTGCTGAACATCGTGACAAAGCACACCTGCTAAAAGCAATTCTTTCTTCAACCTGGCTGCTTTCCATGGTTTAAATGATGAATCCAGTACTATGATTTTTGCATCAAAATAGTGTACTATTTTTTCTGAATGAATTCCGGCATCTCCTTTAATAATTAAAAAATCAGTGTGCAGCTTGACAGTCTTCTGATCTACGGTGGATAACAATATACTGTCAGCTATAACCACTCTCTTCTGGTGGAACAGAAATATATTTTCCGATATTCTTGCAAATACAGCAGTGTCTTTTAACGTTTCATCACCATCTATGTTAATGCCCTTACAAAATAAATATGAACTGCAGTGGTAACTTATGTTTGGATCAGATAAAGAATCTTGTTTATTCAACATAATAAATGCCTTTCTTCCCTCCCTAAAAAGTATTACAGATTTTCCTTTTACAGCAAAAACATTTAGGGCATATTGCTGATTGGTTTTAACATTTTCAAAACACTGAAATGAACTGAAAACAATACCACCTGAAAACAATAAACTTAAATAAAGAGCCTGACGACGGAGCAAGAAAATAATTAACAATATAATTAATACATAAAGAAAAACAACTTCATACACTGTAATCGAAATACCAAAAGTTACCGCACCTGGAATACGATCTGTCATTAATGCCGTTTCATTGGAAAACCATATACTGATATAGACCAG
>JANOBN010000314.1:0-11220 GCA_031411675.1 Bacteroidota bacterium
CTACCGGGGGTCAACCTAACCAATCAACAACCCTATATTGTTGAAAACGTTACAAAATTAAGCAGGAAACTGAGCCAAAGCAAGAAATATCTTTATTTTTTATGAACTAGCTTTTAGCGTGTTACTGCAAGCCTTGTCCTATTTAGAAAGACAAGGTTTGTTCTCTGAAAGCCGGATTGTGTGATTTGGTGCGTTAACCGATTGCAATTTTTGAAACAATTCAGAATACATTGAGAAAAAAAATAACTCCTCCTTAACGTTTTTGTGCAACTGAAAAGCGGGTATTTTCAAAATGTTATGAGTGGTTAAATGTTTATTTTGCAAAATTAAGTACTCTTATTTTCCTGTCATGGATAAGAAAAAAAATGTTGCCAGGGGTTTATTTCTTGATGTGAAACAAAACGTAAAAATATGGCTTACTTTTAAAAGTATGTATCTTGGTTTATATATATAGTGATAACAAATCCTTCAGCTTTTTTATTTGATAAAATCCGGTTATTTATTAATATAGTACAAGTAAATCATTTAAATTGTGTTGTAGGATTAAATTTCAAATGCAATGCAACGATTGTGTTTGTTGTGCCGTCTATTCTGATATCAGCCAAGTATACTCAACATTTTTTGATATGAGCGCTTTATCGTACAAAATGTAAATTAATGTCTAATTTTAAATTAATAAAAATACTTCAATCCTGAAACACTTTTACTTTCTTTTTTTTCTGATTCAGATAAGCACATCTTCTTACTCCTCACACATGATGGGTGGAGAAATTACGTGGGAATGCAGTGGAAGTGGTAATTACATCTTTACCTTAAAAGTTTACCGCGATTGCCGTGGTATAATTTTCGATAATGTTACACAATATATATCAGTATTTGGTCATCCTGCTCTTTCCTTTATAAATCTGGCACCATACACACTTACTGATCTTTCTGCGCCAAATTGTGCTTATAGTTGTGCAGATACCATTCCTCCTCAGGGGGGCTACTGAAGAATATATATTTAAATCAGCTCCAATTAATCTGGGGAATTATACTCCACCACCTTCAGGTTGGATTTTTACATGGAATTTGTGTTGCCGAAATGCTACTATCCTGAATTTAAACAATGCGGGTGGATTAGGCATGACATTAAGGGCAAAGATGTTTTCTTATAACGGCTTACCTGCAATGCCTTGCTACAATAGTTCTCCAGCAATTGCAGAAAGACCATTGGAGCATTTTTGTTCCGGATATTATTATCAGTATGCACAAACTGCCTTTGATAAAGAGTTAGATTCATTGTATTATAACTGGGATTTACCCGCAGATGGAAATGCACCGGGTTTAACTTATATTCCGTTCATTGCTCCTTATAGTGTAACAAATCCTTATCCCGGATTTGTTGATTTAGATCATAACACCGGTTTAGTTTCTTATTCTTCGGTATTGGGTGCTCAAGGAGACTTTGTTTCCTGTATCAGGGTAGATGAGTTCCGCTGTGGAGTTAAGGTTTCTGAAACATTTCGTGATATTCAGTTTAATGTTTCCACTTCTTGCCCGCCTGTATATGGAGGCAATATAAATTATCCGCCTTATGCAATTCTTTCATGGGGCGGCCCTTTTGTCTCGTATTTTGATACCGTAAACGCCGGAGAAAATGTGGCTTTGCAATTTATGATTGTTGATACTAACCTGAATGACGGACCGACACCAACATTTCAACAAATAACATTTAATGGTATTAGTCCGCAGTTCGGCACGAATGATACAAGTGCCACAGACTGTTTGATTCCTCCCTGTGCAACATTAAATCATCCATCACCAACCACTTTTGTCGTAGGAGAATTTTTTGCTTTTAATTGGCAAACGAGTTGTAATCATGTTGCCTCATTTTTTAATTCTTATCAGAATAAAGGTGTTTACCAATTTGTTTTAAGAGCAACAGATGATTTTTGTCCTGCACCGGCAATAAATAATTATCTCATAACTTTTGTGGTTGTTGGTCCTGAAATTACCGTTAATGGAGATACGCTATTTTGCAATTTTCCCGGAACAGATTTCATTTGGTATCTTGATGGTATTCAGATTCCGGGAGCAGATGCTTCCTTTTTGATAACTACGGCTAATGGTGTTTGCTCTGTTTCGACTGTTGCAGCAGGAGAATGCAGACTATTTGCACCTCCAAAACCAATTATTGTTGCCGGCATGGAAAGTGAAACGCTAAATTTATTTAATGCAGAAGTTGTCCCCAATCCAACATCAGGATTGTTTAACATAAATCTTCAGTCTTTAAATAGTGGTAGCGGGTTCATTTTAATTAATGATATGTCCGGAAGAAAAGTGAGGCAATTCGATCAACATTTTAGGCAGGGGGAAAATAATATCCCCATCGATCTTTCGGGATTTGATGCCGGAGTTTACCTTTTACATCTAAGTACAGGTAATACTTCTCTGCATCGAAAGATTGTTGTTAATTGATTCTTTTATTAAAGCTTAAAAAAAGCCTTGAGTCTGTCAAATTCTGTCTTTTTATTTATTAAGGGCTTCTTTTTTCAGCACTCAAGTTATAAACAATCCTTCTAATTTGTTTATAGCAAATACCATAGCAGAGGTCAGCCTGTTACCTTCGCGCCTTCAAAAAAGGAAAGTGCATGGAAAAAAGGATAAAGTCAGCCCTCATTTCAGTTTATAATAAGGAAGGTCTGGCCCCGGTTATTAAGCTTTTATCAGAACTGGATGTTGCCATCTATTCCACAGGTGGTACCCGGACTTTTATTGAGGAACAAGGTGCAGAATGTATACCCGTTGAAGAAGTCACGGGTTATCCATCTATTCTAGGCGGAAGGGTTAAAACGCTTCATCCCAAGGTGTTCGGTGGCATCCTTGCCAGACGCCATCACCAGGAGGACATTACTCAACTGAGTCAGTATGAAATACCTACTTACGATCTGGTAATCGTTGATCTTTATCCATTTGAAGAAACCGTAAGAGCCGGCGGCACCGAGCAGGAGATCATTGAGAAGATTGATATTGGCGGGGTTTCTCTGATTCGTGCAGCAGCCAAAAATTTCGGGGATGTTATGGTTATTTCCAGAGCTTCCGACTATTTGTTTTTAAGCAAAATTCTTTCTGAAAGGGAAGGTATTTCCACCCTTGCAGAACGGCGGGCGATGATGGTTGCAGCCTTTGGCGTTACATCACATTACGATAAAATGATTCAGAATTATTTTTCGGGAAAGCCTTCACAGATACTGCGTTATGGTGAAAATCCTCATCAGCAGGGCACCTTTCATGGCGATCTTGCTAAAATGTTTACACAGTTAAATGGTAAAGAGTTAAGTTATAATAACCTTTTAGATATTGAAGCGGCAGTTAACCTGATAAATGACTTTACTGAGTGTACTTATGCAGTAATCAAACACAACAATGCCTGCGGACTGGCCACTGATCAAAGTCCTTTTGCGGCATGGAAAAAAGCACTTGCCGGCGACCCTGTTTCAGCATTTGGAGGAGTAATAGTTACCAACAGAATGGTGGATGTTGCCACTGCTCAAGATCTAACGAAATTGTTTTTTGAAGTACTGATTGCCCCATCAATTGAGAGTGGAGCTCTCGAGATTTTGAAAGAAAAAAAGAACCGTATCCTTTTACAATTACACCCCTTTACCCCGCCGGAAACTCAATATCGTTCCCTTTTAAATGGCATGCTGGAACAATCCCGCGACAGTAAAACAGAAACGAAGGATGATTTAAAAATTGTTACCGGCAAATCACCATCACAGGAAGAGATAAACGACCTTTTATTTGCCAATAAACTGGTAAAACACAGTAAATCCAATGCAATTATTCTTGCAAAGAATCAACAATTACTGGGTAGTGGAGCAGGTCAGACCTCAAGAGTGGATGCATTGAACCAGGCAATTGAAAAAGCGCGGGCATTTGGCTTTGAATTAGAAGGAGCTGTAATGGCTTCTGATGCATTCTTCCCTTTCGATGATTGCGTGACGATTGCCGCTGCTGCCGGCATAAAGTCAGTGATACAGCCGGGTGGCTCAGTAAAAGATGGCGATACAATTGCAGCTTGTAATAAATTAGGGTTATCGATGGTGTTAACCGGTTTTCGTCACTTCCGGCATTAATAACAGAAGCGCTTTTCATTCGTAAATTGGACTTTTAATTCGGAACGATCAGCCTCTTTATGTTGCATCAAAATACTGATGTTATCAACAAAAGGCATTTTAATTGGCATTGCATATATATTGTAAACAAATTGGCGTTAATAATTCAATTAAATGCAGCAATTTTGTAGCCTGCTATAAAATACCTTCATGCACTAAATAATAAACATGGAGCAAGTTAACGTTGCAGAAGTAAAACCAACTTATAATACCCCCACACCTCCAGTAAAATTAAAAAACAAAAAACGAAGAATGGGTCTATTTGATTTTCTCACACAAGAAATTGCCATCGATCTCGGGACGGCAAACACATTGATTATCCACAATGATAAGGTGGTAGTTGATGAGCCGTCAATCGTAGCAATTGACAGAATGACGGGCAAAGTGATTGCTGTGGGGAAGCAAGCGATGATGATGCATGGTAAAACCCATGAAAATATTAAGACAATACGCCCGTTAAAGGATGGTGTAATCGCCGATTTTGAAGCCGCAGAACAAATGATAAAGGGTATGATCCGCATGATCAGCTCCGGAAATCGTTTATTTTCTCCTTCACTCCGAATGGTAATCTGTATTCCTTCCGGGATCACCGAAGTGGAGAAGCGTGCTGTTCGCGACTCTGCCGAACATGCCGGGGCAAAGGAAGTTTATCTGATTCATGAACCAATGGCAGCTGCAATAGGTATTGGAATTGATGTGGAAGAGCCAATGGGTAACATGATTATTGATATTGGAGGCGGAACCAGTGAAATTGCAGTAATAGCACTTGGCGGTATCGTTTGCGATCAGAGTATCAGAGTTGCCGGTGACGGATTTACGACTGACATCTGGGATTACATGCGCCGTCAGCATAACATACTAATTGGTGAACGATCTGCCGAACGTATTAAAATTGAAGTTGGATCGGCTTTGCCGGAGTTGGAGAATCCTCCACCGGATTTTGCAATTCACGGACGCGATCTTATGACGGGTATTCCAAAGGAAATCACCGTATCTTATACAGAGGTTGCACATGCACTTGATAAGTCCATTTCTAAAATTGAAGAAGCAATTCTGAAGGCATTAGAGATCACCCCTCCTGAGTTATCTGCTGATATTTACCGTACCGGTATTTATTTAACAGGAGGAGGAGCATTATTGAGAGGTCTTGATAAAAGAATATCCATGAAAACCAAGCTTCCGGTTCATATTGCAGAAGATCCGCTTCGTGCAGTAGTTAGAGGAACAGGTATTGCATTAAAAAATATCGACCGCTTTAAATTCCTGATTCCTTAATACTCACTATGTGTGAAGTATATATATTTTTCGAATCCGGAAATCAGTTTCAATTAAATAAGGTTGACATTCAAAGTAATTCAGACAAAATAATTATCAGGTAAATGCGTCTTTTGTTTTTACTGCTGTGGAGGAACAATTTTACATTGTTATTTCTGGCACTTCTTTCCTTTTGTTTTTATCTGATGGTACAGAACAGCTATTTTCAAAAAGCATCCGTGCTTAATGCCTCCAATGCAGTTATTGCGCGGACTATGCAGGGAGTAAATTATGTAAGAGAATATATAAACCTCAAAGCAAGTAATGAACAACTTGCACGTGAAAATGCAAATCTGCAAAACCGTTTAAAGGAGTCATTGTATTCGGGTTTACATGCACGTGATACTGTGGAAGACACTTTGCATCTTCAACAATACACTTATTTTACAGCACGTATAATTAATAATTCTGTTAATCGTCGTAATAATTATCTGACGCTTGATATTGGATCATTACAAGGCATTAAACCAGAAATGGGAGTAATTACCAGTCAGGGAATTGTAGGGATTGTAAAACAGGTTTCTCCTCATTTTTGTACTGTGATGTCGTTTTTACATAAGGATACACGAATCAGCGCCAAATTTAAAAAGAATGAATTTTTTGGTTCTTTAGTTTGGGATGGTGAGGATCCACGCTATGCCACACTTAAGGAAATAGATAAAACAGTACCTGTAAAAAAAGGAGATACCATTGTTACCACTTCTTTTTCTTCTATTTACCCATCAGGATTAATGTTAGGTGTGGTAACAGATTCTGAAGTTGAAAGCGGTTCCAACTTTCATCATATTAAAGTTAAATTATCTGTTTCATTTCAAAACCTTAGTTATGTGTATTTAATAAATCATTTATTAAAAAACGAACAACGCTCACTGGAGGAAGCCGGCACAAAAGATGATAATTGAAATAATCAATATTATTTTGCGTTTCCTGGTGCTGATAAGCATCCAGGTGCTTGTGCTGAACAATATTCAGTTTAGCGGATATATAAATCCGTTTTTATATGTAATGTTTATTTTAATGCTTCCGGTAAAACTTCCAAAATCGTTATTACTGGTGGTTGCTTTTTTTACGGGACTGATTATTGATATGTTTAGTAATACGATGGGTATGCATGCAGCGGCTTGTGTGGTGATGGGTTATATACGTCCGGGGTGGCTCCGTGTTCTGGCACCACGCGATGGTTATGAATCAGATGCACTGCCTTCTGTAAAAAATTATGGATTCCAGTGGTTTATTGTTTATGCCTCAGTAATGGTTCTGGCACATCACTTCGCTCTTTTTTATCTCGAAGTATTTCGCTTCAGTGAATTTTTCAGTACTTTCCTCAGAGTGATACTTAGCACTTTGGTAACTTTGTTACTGATTATTTTAAGTCAGTATTTGTTTACCAAGCCGGAGGAGAGGAAAAAATGAAAGGAGCATCCAGTGCCGGGCAACGTTTAGTTATTCTCGGAATATTTACTTCTGTAGTATTTATTTTTCTGGTGCGCCTGTTTTATATTCAGGTGCTGGAAGACAGTTATACTATTTCTGCCAATAACAATGTGTTGCGATATATGATAGATTATCCTGCACGTGGAATGGTTTATGACCGTAACGGAAAAACACTGGCGTTTAACCAGACCGTTTACGATCTTATGGTAATTCCGCGGCAGGTTAAAGAAATGGATACGCTGGAGTTTTGTAAACTGATTGATATTACTGTGGAAGACTTTCGCTTAAAGCTAAAAAAAACAAAGGCTTTTTCCGGCATCAAGGCTTCCATTTTTGAAAAGCAATTATCTGCTGAAACGTACGCGGCATTTCAGGAAAAGCTATTTAAGTACCCGGGATTTTATGTTCAGCCACGTACTTTAAGAAAATATCCTTTTAATACAGCAGCCCATCTTCTTGGCTATATTGGTGAAGTAAATGAAGAACTCATAAAAAAGAATCCTTACTATGTTTTAGGTGACTACATCGGCATTAGTGGTATTGAACAGAGTTATGAAAAGGAATTGCGGGGTAAGCGGGGTGTCAGAATTATTATGGTTGATGTTTTTAACCGTGAAAAGGGAAGTTATCATAATGGCGAATATGATACATTGGGTATACCGGGTGTAAATCTGAGGAGTACAATTGATGCAGAGCTACAGGCTTACGGCGAACAGTTAATGCAAAACAAAGTAGGAAGTGTAGTTGCTATTGAACCCAGGACAGGTGAAATATTATCACTCATTTCTACACCGGCATACGATCCAAATCTCATGGTAGGAAGGGTACGATCAAAAAACTATGGATTACTTTTAAAAGATCCGGTGAAGCCATTATTTAACAGAGCAATGATGGCCTACTATCCACCGGGTTCCACTTTTAAACTTACCAGTGCATTGGCTGCTTTGCAGGAGAACATCATATTCCGCACAACATCTTTCCCGCATTCATTTGTCGTGGGCGGCCATGCTGTTAATTGTCATAATCATCCACCTGTTGACTTGTTGGGTGCTATACAATATTCCTGTAACCCTTATTTCTGTAATACCTTCCGCACCTTTGTTGATAATCGTAAATGGACCAACAGTGAAGAAGGTTATAAAAGATGGCGATATTATATGGAATCATTTGGCATCGGAACAAAAATTGGCGTTGATATGCCACATGAACTTAAGGGGATACTTCCATCGGCTGATTTTTACAATAAAATTTATGGTAAGTCGCATTGGAAGGCCTCTACTATTTATAGCTTGGGTATTGGTCAGGGGGAGTTAGGAATTACACCTTTGCAAATGGCAAACATCATGTGCATCATTGCCAATAAGGGATATTTTTATACACCACATGTAATTAAGGAAATAGGAGGTAAGCCGAATACTTCACGAAACCTGACACAAAAACATGAAGTACCTATTAGTGTTGCCAATTTTGATTTAATACAGGATGGTATGCAAAGAGTAACGGAAGCCGGCACTGCACGAATAGCACGATTTGACACCATAACCATTTGCGGTAAAACAGGAACAGCACAAAATCCGCACGGTAAAGATCACAGTTTGTTTGTAGCATTTGCACCAAGAGAGAATCCAAAAATTGCAATTGCCATTATGGTGGAAAATGCAGGATTCGGAGCTGCATGGGCTGCACCAATAGCCAGCTTGATGATGGAGAAATATTTAATGGATTCTATCAGCCGTCCTGAACTGGAGACCCGTATGAAGAAAGGGTATTTAATGCCGATACTTAATTCCTCTCCGGAAAAAACAACAAAGGAAACACCAATTAAAGCCACCGCTCAGCGTGAGACAACAAAAAAGTATATTCGAGAACGTCGACTGGCTGCTCGTTAGCATGTACCTTGTGTTTGTTGTAATGGGGTGGCTAAATATCTATGCTGCCGTTTACAACGAAGAACACAAAAGTATATTTGATATCAGCCAGAATTACGGACGCCAGATGATCTGGATAGGAACGTCTATTGTTATTGCTTTGGCAATATTGGTTGTTGATGGAAAATTTTATGCTGCTTTTTCCTATCCATTATATGGAGTCTTGATGTTTTTATTGTTAATTGTACTTGTTGTTGCACGCGATGTAAAGGGTGCTGTGGCCTGGATTGACATTGGCAGTTTTAAATTGCAACCATCAGAATTTGCAAAATTTGCCACTAATATGGCATTGGCAAAATATCTGAGCACGTTAAATATCCGAATGGAGGATTTTCGAACAAAAGTAATTGCAGGTGCTATTGTTGCTATTCCGGCAATTATAATATTGTTTCAGAATGATACCGGATCAGCATTGGTTTTCGGTGCTTTTATTTTTGTTTTATACCGCGAGGGATTAACGCAAAACGTTTTGCTTTTTGTATTTTTTGCAGGAGTACTTTTTGTACTGGCACTCATGGTAAAGCAAACAACACTGCTTATTATCCTGGGTATAATTGGTGTGTTGGCCTATGTTCTTTTAAGAAAGACGCGTAAAAATTTAATTGCTATCAGTGTTCTGGTTTTATCAGCATGTTTCATCGTGCTGACTGTGGATTATGCTTACAATAAAATTTTGCAGAATCATCAGCGCGAAAGAATAGATGTTCTTCTTGGTAAAAAATCGGATCCTAAAGGTGCAGGATATAATGTAAATCAAAGTTTAATAGCAATTGGTTCCGGCGGTATGGTTGGAAAAGGTTTTCTTCAGGGCACACAAACGAAATATGATTTTGTGCCCGAGCAAAGTACGGATTTCATCTTTTGTACTGTTGGAGAAGAATGGGGATTTGCAGGCACGGCTGTTGTATTGTCAATGTTTTTGGTGATGCTCTATCGGATTATATATATCGCAGAACGGCAACGGTCACCTTATTCCAGGATCTATGGCTATGGTGTTGCCTCTATATTGTTTTTTCATCTGATGATAAATGTGGGAATGGCTATTGGTCTGGCTCCTGTAATCGGCATTCCACTTCCGTTCTTTAGTTACGGAGGAAGCTCTTTATGGTCATTTACAATTTTGCTGTTTATATTGATTAAACTGGACAGTCACCGGATGTATATCCTTAGGTAGTTCTTCCATACAAGTCAGCATATAGTTTTAATTCAACCGGAAAATATTATTCGAAGAAGGATAAAAAAAAGCAAAGAAAATATAAATTAAAATCAGCTTTTTCCTGCAAATTGTTTCAGGAAGCGAACATCATTTTCTGAAAAAAGGCGCAGGTCTTTAATGCTGTATTTAAGCATCGTAATTCTTTCGATTCCCATTCCGAAAGCATAGCCACAATAGATGGTGCTGTCTATTTTACACAGATCAAGTACAGCAGGATCCACCATACCACAGCCCATAATTTCTACCCAGCCCGTGTATTTACAAACATTGCAGCCTTTGCCTTTGCAGATGGTGCAACTGATATCCATTTCAGCAGACGGTTCAGTGAATGGAAAATATGACGGACGTAAACGGATTTTCGTGTCGGCACCAAACATCTCTCTCGCAAAATAAAGTAAGGTTTGTTTCAAGTCAGCGAAGGATACTTTTTTGTCTATATATAAACCTTCCACCTGATGAAAAAAACAATGTGCTCTTGCGGAAATGGCTTCATTACGATAAACTCTTCCGGGGCAAATGGTGCGAATCGGAGGCTTTTGTGTCTCCATCACACGAACCTGAACAGATGACGTATGCGTGCGAAGTGCAATGTCAGGATCCTTCTCTACAAAAAAAGTATCCTGCATATCACGTGCAGGATGCTCCGGAGGAAAATTTAATGCGGAGAAGTTATGCCAGTCATCTTCAATTTCGGGGCCATCACTTACGCTAAAACCAATACGTTCAAATATCTGAAGAATTCTGTTTCTTACACTGCTGATAGGATGCCTCGAGCCTTCAGGATGAACTTCACCCGGAAGGGTAGCATCAATTAATGAAGCTGCACCTGATGAATTATTTTCAAATGTATCTTTGAAGGAATTAAACCGTTCTTCTGCTTTATTTTTAAGTTCATTAACAAGTTGTCCGAAATCTTTTCTTTGTGCAGCATCAATGTCTTTCATTTTGCTGAACAACTCACCCATGATTCCTTTTTTACTCAGGAAGCGCAGCCGAAATGCTTCCAATTGTTCTTTTCCTTCCGGAGAAAAAAGTTCTACTTCCTTTATATATTCGTTAATCGTATCCTGCATTTTCTTATTTGCCTTTATCTGCAATTTTTACTTTCATACGCACATCAGTAACAGGTCTGTCGTTTGCTCCAACTGCAACTGCGGCAATTTTATCT
>JANOBN010000315.1:0-6143 GCA_031411675.1 Bacteroidota bacterium
TTTTAATTTGGTCAACATCTTCATTGATTTTACCTACCCGTTGCCAAACATCATCATAATATACATCAGGAACATGTAAGAACTCAATCCCTCTTGCTCTTAATTCAGTAACTGTGGAAATAATATCATCGGTAGCAATGGCAATATGCTGAACACCTGCTCCATGATAAAACTCTATATATTCTTCAATCTGAGATTTACGTCTTCCTGCAGCGGGCTCATTGATTGGAAATTTAACATAACCGTTTCCATTTGCAACTACCTTGCTCATCAATGCTGAATATTCTGTGCTGATGTCCTTGTCATCAAAAGTGATGATCATTTTGAAGCCCATTACATCTTCATAAAACTTCACCCATTCATTCATTTTTCCCAACTCTACATTTCCTACGCAATGGTCTACATGTTTGAAACCAACACTTTTTACGGGTGCATTTGATTTCATTGCTTTATAGCCGGGCATAAAAGCACCTTGATAGTTTTTACGTTCTATAAATTTATGAATGGTCTCACCATAAGTATGTATTGCCGCAATTTTAACTTCGCCAAAGTCATCTTTTAAAGTAAGAGGTTGTGTATGTGCTTTTGCACCTCTTGACATGGTCTCATAAAAAGATTTCTCTGCATCATCCACCCAAAGGGCTAAAACTTTAACACCATCACCATGAAGTGCAACATGACGCGTTATTTCATGATCAGGTTGCAAAGCAGAGGTTACAACAAAACGCATTTTACCTTGCTGCAGAACGTAAGAAGCCTTTTCACGAACACCTGTCTCAGGACCCGCATAGGCGACCAATTCAAACCCATAGGCATGCTGATAATAATAGGAAGCCTGTTTAGCATTACCTACATAAAATTCTACGTGATCGGTACCATTGAGTGGAAGGAAGTCTTCAGCCATGATTTTTTGTTTAACGTGCAAATTTAGTGAATTGCCCGTCGAAATGAAAGAAGTAAAGCGGAAAGAGGGAACCCGGCAAAAAGTTATTCGTTTTTAGGTTCCATTTTAGTCCAATTAACGAGATCTAGGGTTTCTTCAAGCAATTGTTCATATTCAGTAATGGCAGATGGGGGGTCAGTGGACATTACATAAACACCTTTTAATTCCCCTTTCATTAGAAACGATACTTTATGTGAAGGAAAATCGGCAAGATGCGGGTTTACATATTCTGCCTGTAGCGTATCCATTTTGAGGTTAATTGCCTTTTGTTGCAAAAGCTTTATTTGAGCTTCAGATACATTACCGGTAAACATTCCCAGTTTTTTTACAGATGACCGGCCTTCATAAACAGATTTGCCGCTATTAAAAATAACCGCTTTAAATACCGGGCATTTTCCAAAGCAGGGTGAACGTTCTATGGAAGTAAAAACGCTGTCGGGGTGTAAAGTACCGGTTGAAGAATTTTCTTCTAAAGGTTGTCTTGTTTTGCACGCAAATAAGCTTGCAAAAATAAAAACGGTGATATATTTATAAACCTTCAAGATTATTTTGGCGCTTTATATCCGCGTTGTTTAGCCATATCCTCCAAACGTTTCTGGAAGTTTGATTTTTGCGCAGGTTTCTTTTTGTTTTCCTGAATCTGACGGTGTATAGCATCTTCATCAACAAAAGAACGGAAAAGATATTGTTGTCCGATGCTGATAATGTTAGCAAGGAAATAATAATAATTCAATCCGGCTGAATAGCTGTTAAGGAATCCCATGAAGAATACCGGCATCAGATACATCATCCATTTCATCTGCGGATTCGTTGCCGCACTCTGACTATTTAGTGATGTAAGTAATAAAGTAGATGCAGTCATTAAGAGTGTAAACAAACTTACATGTGCACCATAAAACGGTATAGTAAAAGGAAGGTCAAGAATGGAATCATAAGTACTCAGATCTTTCGCCCATAAAAATCCCTGTTGACGCAATTCTATAGACGAAGGGAAGAATCTGAGCAGCGCAAAAAGTATAGGCAACTGGAGCAACATTGGCCAACAACCACCCAGAGGACTAACACCGGCCTTTCGATAAAGCGCCATCATATCCTGTTGAAGCTTCATCGGCTCCTCTTTGTTCTTGGCCTGGATTTCTTCAATCTCCGGTTTCAATACCTTCATTTTTGCCTGTGATAAATAGGCTTTGTAGGTTAAAGGCAGAAGGATAATTTTTATAACAATTGTTAAAATAAGAATAATAATTCCATAGTTAAGACTAAAACTATCCAGCCAGTTAAAAATCGGAATAACCAGAAATTTATTTACCCATCCAAGGATTCCCCATCCCAATGGTATTTGTTTATGCAAATTATAGCCCGTTTTTTTTAAGATCTGATAGTGATTCGGACCAAAATAAAAATGCATAGCAACTGTTTCATTCGTGGCATGACCATATGGAATAGTAAAACTGGCTTTTGTCGTCTTAATTATTTTTTCATCTGTTTGTTCCGATCCTGAAGTTTCAATAGTAGTTGGACTTTCAAATGATTTATCAGCAATAAGTACCTGCGTGAAAAAGTGTTGCTTCATTGCAACCCACTTTACTTTTGTTTTTAATTCTTCTTTCTCATCTTTTGTTTCCGCAATATAATCTATTTCATTTTCTCCATCATCGTACTGATAATAAATGGTTGAATAAAGCCTTTCATTTTTTGCTTCGCGTTCCTGATTCTTCAACTGCTGCATCCAGTCGAGCTCCATATATCCGGTATTTGCCGCAACAAGATTATTGATGCCATTGAAATGGATATTGTAATCGAGCAGATAGGAATTGCCTTTAATAGTATATATATAGTCGATATACTGACCCGGTGCTGCCTCCAGACGCATGGTTAATGATGCAGTTTGACCTTCTTTAACAGCAATTGATTTGCCTATAGGAAGAAAGTATAAGTCGGCTGTTGAGATTGTTTTATTTTGAGAAAAGAAGTTGAGGCTGAATCGGGTGGAATCTCCCTCAAATAAAGTAACCGGAGTACCATAAAACGTTTTATATTTCTTTAATTCAACGCTATTAATTCGTCCGCCTTTATTGCTGATGTATACTTTGAACACTTCGTTTTCAAGTGTGGTAACTGCATTTTCGCCGTTTGCTGCAGCAGAAAAAGAACCATAAAGTGCTTCATCACGCATAGATATTGCAGAATCACCTAATATGGAATCATTCGCTGCAACAATTGCCGCTGTTTTTTCCTGTTGTTTTGCTTTTTGCTGTGAAAGTGCTTTTTCAACATTCTCAATACTGTCGCGCTGATGTTTTAAAGCAGCAAGTTCTGCCGGTGTAGGCTGATTGAAAATGCTAAATCCGACTAAGATGGCACCAATTAATAAAAACCCTATGACCTGATTACGATCCATTTTTTAAATTTAAGAGGGGCAAATATAGTTTGAACGGAGGAAGTAGCAAGTTGAAAGGGGGTTATTAGCTGATAAATAAGCACGATTAACAGCAATATTTAAGAAAATATCGCTATTGACACAGGGCAAACAATTGTGGGCAGAGATTTCTCTTAGGTAGTTAAAACCGGTTCTTCCAACTCGCTCTTTTGAAGGCTTTTATCTAAAGATGCTTTAACAAACTTTACAAATAACGGATGCGGATTTTCTACCGTGCTTTTATATTCAGGATGAAACTGAACACCAACAAACCACGGGTGGTTCTTTAATTCAATAATCTCAACAAGGCCTGTTTCAGGGTTTATTCCGGATGCAAACATGCCATTTTCCTCAAAAAGATGGAGGTAATTATTGTTAAACTCGTAACGATGACGATGTCTTTCTGCTATTTTTTGCTTACCGTAAATAGCGGCCGCTTTTGAGCCTTTGGTAAGTACACAAGGGTATTCCCCCAGACGCATAGACCCGCCTTTATGTTTGATTTTTTTCTGTTCCTCCATCATATCAATAACCGGATGGGGAGTGTCAGAATTCATTTCTGAACTGTGGGCATCTTTCAGTCCAAGAACGTTTCTGCTAAATTCCACCACTGCGCACTGCATACCGAGGCAAATACCCAGAAACGGGATTTTATTTTCTCTGGCAAAACGTATTGCTGCAATTTTTCCTTCAAAACCCCGCTCGCCAAATCCGGGGGCAACTAAAATTCCATTAAGATTTTGAAGTATGCTTCTTGCATTATCGGATTCGATTTTTTCAGAATGAATCCAATCAACGCGAACCCTGCATTCATTAGCAACACCTGCATGAATAAAAGATTCAGCAATTGATTTATAAGCATCTTTCAGCTCAATATATTTTCCTATTAAACCTATTCTTACCTCGTATATCGGGTTCTTCAGCTTACCAAGAAAGCTTTTCCAGGAATCCATATCCGGATCATGGCGGGAATGAAGCTTTAATTTATTCAGCACCACCTTATCGAGTTGTTCCTTCAACATCATCAATGGCACATCATATATTGTGCTTGCATCAATGGATTCAATTACTGCATTTATATTAACGTTGCAAAAAAGTGCTATTTTCCTTCTGATATCATTACTCATTGATTTTTCAGTGCGGCAAACCAGCACATCAGGCTGTACACCATATTCCAGTAATGCTTTTACAGAATGCTGTGTAGGTTTTGTTTTTAATTCACCTGTTGTACTAAGATACGGAAGCAGTGTAAGATGAATAACTACACAGTTAGAGTTCATCTCCCAAATCATCTGTCTCACCGCCTCAACATAGGGCAGCGATTCAATATCACCTACAGTACCACCGATCTCTGTTATAACGATCTCATAATTGCCCGTTTCTCCGAGCAATTTAATTCTTCTCTTAATTTCGTCGGTAATATGCGGGATAACCTGAACCGTTTTACCAAGATACGCACCTTCTCTTTCCCGGTTAATTACCGTTTGATAAATTCGACCGGTAGTTACGTTGTTAGCTTGACTGGTTGGAGTGTTTAAATAACGCTCGTAATGTCCCAGATCAAGATCTGTTTCCGCACCATCGTTGGTTACATAACATTCCCCATGTTCATACGGATTGAGCGTGCCCGGATCCACATTAATGTATGGGTCCAGTTTCTGGATTGTAACAGAATAGCCACGTGCCTGAAGCAGTTTGGCCAATGAAGCAGAGATGATTCCCTTGCCTAATGATGAGGTTACGCCGCCAGTAACGAAAACATACTTTACGGCCGTGTTTGATGACGAAGGCATGGGATGCAAAACTAGATTAAATTGACTGAACTAAGGTTATCAATAAAGCAGAACTTCCACAATTGTTGATAGATTCTTAAAATCGGCTTGGGATTTTATTATTCAAAATACTCCTGTTATCTTCGTTTTATTCATAACTGCTAACCTATGAATGAATCATTTTTATGGTACTTGTGGAAGTACCGTTTATTTCACCATGACCTTACTACAACGGATGGTGAACCTGTAAGTGTAGAATATCCCGGCCAGCAGAACGACGATTCCGGGCCGGATTTTTCGCATGCAAGGATTCGTATCGGCAACACGCTTTGGGCCGGCAATGTTGAGGTACATGTTCGTGCCGTCGATTGGTTGCGTCATGGACATCAGCATGATAAAGCCTATGATAACGTTATTTTACATGTGGTATTTGAGAATGATGTTAGTATCAGAAGGCCTGGCGGACAGATTATTCCTGTAATAGAATTAAAGGACTTTATTGACCCGTTGCAGTGGCAATCCTATCGAAAACTGATGAAATCGGGCAAACAAATACCATGTTCCGGACAAATAAAAGATTTGAATCCTCTCACACTTCAACAAAGTAAGGACCGCGCGCTGGTGACCCGGTTAGAGCGAAAAATGAAATATGTTAACCAGTTGTTGCTACTTTATCGTGCAAATCAGGAAGAGGTTTTTTATCAAATGCTGGCCTCCTGCTATGGATTTAAAATAAATGCCCTGCCATTTGAAATGTTATCCAGAAGTATAGACTTAAAAACATTAAAAAGGCATTCAGCAAGTTTGTTGCAAACCGAAGCATTGCTTTTTGGCCAGGCCGGATTGCTGGAAGCGGATTTTAAAGATGATTATCCAAATCAGCTAAAAAAGGAATATATATATCTGAGACAAAAGCTGAATTTAACACCACTGGAAGCGAGATTATGGAAGTTTTCAAGAATGCATCCGCCCAACTTTCCTACCATTCGTATTGCACAGTTCGCTCAGT
>JANOBN010000316.1:0-2654 GCA_031411675.1 Bacteroidota bacterium
CTGCAACTGAGGCCAGTCCTGAGCAAAACTGACTGCCTGATAATAGAAGAAATAGATCAATACCCCGAAAATTGCCATTGCCAACGTAATACTTACAATAATTGCCAATGACCTTGGAAATCTCCATTGTTCCAATTTTTGAGAAACAGGCAGCAATAAAAAGGAAAAAAACAAAGCTATTGTTAAAGGAAGTAATATCTCCTTACCTACAATTAACAATAATATTATCAGTCCAAAGAACAATAGCCTGAATGTAAATTTTTCAATTAATGAACCTTGATTCTGCATGCTTTATTTTAAAAATGAATTTTCAAAAATAGAGAAAGAAAAGGCTTAAAATGATGATTAAAAAAAATAGTACAATCCGGGATATTAGCATATGATGCGACTTTAAAAGTTAGTAGCTAAGATTTTTCGTGAAAATCTTTATTTCCATTACCTTAATTAATTATTTGGATAATTTGTATTTCACAAAAAGGGTAAATCTGAGAAGATAGTCGATTGGTATAAGATATACTACCATCAATTAAAGAAATACTTAACAGTTGCTTCATTCCGCTCAAATAGCATTAAAAAACGTTTTATACTCTTAAGCCACTTAAAGCTTAATTTACTTTAAAAAACTTCAGAAAGAATTATAGTGTGTTAATCACTTGATAATGAAAAGATTTTGCGTTTTATTAAAAATTTGGTTGCATAATTATTGGGTGAAATGATATAATTAGTAGGTAAATGACTTATTTTTGTAAGCGAATAAACAATATAACAAGGTTAACGTCGTTTTATTAGAAGGCAAAATAAACTTGCCGGCAAATTCAATACAAAACCTCTAAAACAAAAAACTATGAAAAATTTCGTGTTAATTATTTCAGCATGTTTCCTATTGGCAACCGGCTGTACAGATTACAAATCGCAAGTAGAGCGCCTTACGGAAGAAAAGAAAGCCTTAGCATATCAGGCATCTTACAAAGATTCATCCATTGAATCCTTTATAGCGACAGTTAATGAAATTGAACAAAACCTACATTCCGTTGAAGTAGAACAGAACATTATTAAGGAGAATACTGCATCCGGTGAACTTCAGACGACAAGCCGCCAGCGTATTCAGGCTTCAATCACTTCTATTAACAAACTAATGGAAGAAAACAGAGCTAAAATTGCCAGGTTGAATAAAAGCTTTAAATCATCAAAAATAAAAATTGCAAAGCTGGAACTGATGATAAGTAACCTAAATGAGCAACTGGCATCTAAAGACGCTGAACTAGACCAAATGAACCAGAAGCTTATCGCCTTAAACACACAAGTGGAGGAGTTAAAAACAAGTATGGACACTTTAAGAAACGATGGCGAGACAAAATCAACTTTAATTAAGGCTCAAACAGCCTCTCTCAATCAGGCATTCTATACTACCGGATCAAAGAAGGAACTGGAAAGCAAGCAGGTAATTTCACGGGAAGGTGGTTTTCTTGGTCTTGGTAAAGAAGCTATTCTCAAGAGTGATTTTAATGCCTCAGCTTTTACTACTGTAGATATTACACAATTGGCAAAAATTGAAGTTAATGGTAAGGATGCCAAAATTGTCACTACCCATCCAACCGGTTCTTATAAACTGGAGCGTAATGAAAATAAAGAGGTAAAAGACATTGTAATTACCGACCCTGAAAGGTTTTGGAGTGCTTCAAAATACCTGGTTGTAATGGTTGATAAAAATTAAAGAATAGCAATAAGATTAAACTTTCCGAATGATTCAGTTTCATTCCAAGTGAGCATTAGGGAAATTGCACAAAACTGATGCAATTGAGTATTTCAATCACCAGTTAATTCTATTTAACTCCAATGATTCGCAAAAAAAACGATTCATTGGAGTTTTTTGCTATTGTATCTGTAATTATATAAAATTATAGCCGGGCCTAATGAATTTTAACCTTCATCTTAAAACGTCATATTTGGGTTTTAAAAACTTGATAACTTTATTTTAATTTATTGGGTGTATTTATGAAAGATCAATTGATAGTAAAAGATGCAAATGGTAGTCAGCTCAGTGATGGTGATACTGTTGTTTTAATAAAAAGTCTGAAAGTAAAAGGATCTTCTCGTAATTTCCAGTAGGATACTGTTGTAATAAAAAAATTCGCCTTACAGATAATGATGAGGAGATTGATTGCAGAAGTGAAAATCAAAGTATCGTTTTAAAAACCTGTTTTATTTAGAAAGCAAGACAGTTCTTTGTTTCTTTGTTGTTAGACTTTTCTTTTTCAACGTGAATAAAAATTACGGCTGTCTTTCGAATATATTTCCATTGCAAGTCAGTTAAGCGAATCGCCAATTTTAAACCCGTTTTACTAATGTAAATCATATTGCTGATTTTACCTTTTTTATTACTCGATTTTAAGTTTTGCGCTTAGTTTAGCTGCCTCCAAAAAGCACTAACCTATGGAAACATCATCAATTAAATCGTGGGCAGAAGGCGATCGTCCCCGGGAAAAATTATTACAACATGGCAGGCATACTTTAAGCGATGCAGAACTGGTTGCAATTCTCATCCGAACCGGGACTAAAAACACATCTGCCGTTGATCTTGCACGTGAAATTCTGCATAAATCAGGAAATGACCTTGCTACACTTTCAAGGCTAAATCCGCGTGAACTTGCCGG
>JANOBN010000317.1:0-1856 GCA_031411675.1 Bacteroidota bacterium
TACCACAAAAATTCTGGAGTCCCCGCAATTTCTTACATCTACAGGACTGATAAAGCCGCCGGCATAAGGTTGAATGGAAATGGAAGGTGATTGGGAAAATGAAATAACCGTAGTCAATAACAGGCTTATTGAAAGTAATAGTGATTTTGCTTTAAACATCTTTTAAATGGGGTTTTGTTATCAAACAAAAATAGATTTAAAGTAATTGAAAACACTGCTTTTAATATAAAAATCCTAAAAATCATCCATAATGAGCAAAATTTGTGTACAACCCGGCGCTGATGTGCGTATTATCATCCTTAATTATCACCTTTGAGGCGGAGAATCTGCTATGAGAATTGACATAATTACCGTACATCCTGAACTAATTCAAAGTCCTTTTGAACATTCTATTCTGAAACGTGCCATTGCAAAAGGGCTGGTAGAAATCAACATGATCAACCTAAGGGATTATGCATTTAACAAGCATAAAAGTGTGGATGATTATGCGTTTGGAGGTGGTGCAGGAATGGTAATGATGGTGGAACCCATCGCTTTATGTATTGAGGATCTGAAATCACGAAATGCCTATGATGAAGTGATTTACCTGAGTCCTGATGGTGAATTGCTGGATCAGCCAATGGCTAATCGTCTTTCCTTATGCAAGAACATGATTTTGCTTTGCGGGCATTATAAAGGAGTGGATGAACGAGTTCGGGAGCACCTGATAACGCGAGAAATCTCTGTCGGAAATTATGTTTTATCAGGTGGTGAATTGGCAGCGGCGGTGGTATGTGACAGTGTAATTCGCCTCCTACCCGGCGTACTTAATGATGAAACATCTGCATTAACGGATTCCTTTCAAGATAACCTGGTGGCACCACCAGTATATTCCCGGCCGGCAGAATTCAGGGGCTGGAAAGTGCCTGATATTCTTTTATCAGGACATGAAGAACGGATCCGTCAATGGCGCTTTGAGGAATCAGTGAAACGCACCAAAGAACGTCGTCCGGGCATGAATGAATCCTGATTGACTTTTAATTAATGCCCTAATTGCCACATTTTCAATGAATAATAATAGGCAACGAAGAACGCATCTTTTGTTTAAAAATGCTGTTTCATATTAAAAAAATGCCTAATATTGCGCTCCCATTTAGGGACGATAAAGCTAAGAAGATCATGGATTTGCTAAAAAGTGCAATTGACACCACCGTAGAATTTAAAAACTGGCCTGACTTTAAAGCAGGTGACACAGTAACGGTAACCTATAAAATTATTGAAGGAAATAAAGAACGCGAGCAGTTGTTCCAGGGTGTTGTTTTACAACGCCGTAGTTCAGGACCTAGCGCTACATTTACTGTTCGGAAAATCTCCGGCGGTGTTGGTGTGGAAAGAATATTTCCGGTTCACAGCCCTAAAATTGCTGCAATTGAGGTGAATAAAAGAGGTAAAGTACGTCGTGCACGTATCTTCTATCTTCGTGAAGTAAGTGGTAAAGCAGCCCGTATTAAGGAAAGAAAAGTTAATAAAGCATAGTATCAATATTATCCGCTTTCAGAAAAGGCTGTTTCATGATGAAGCAGCCTTTTTTTTTTATTGAACAAATTCTCTTTTGTTAATACTCATTTTTATTAAAGACCACCTCCCTTTTACAGCTGAACTTCCAGTAACTTTGCGTCCCGTTTTATGAAGGCCGAAAAAGATATCCTGTCGTTAGATCCAAAAAAATTCATCATCATTAAGGGTGCTGCTGTGCACAATCTTAAGAAACTTGATGTAGCTATTCCCCGAAATAAATTTGTGGTTATTACCGGATTAAGCGGCTCGGGAAAGAGTTCGCTTGCTTTTGATACGTTATATGCCGAAGGACAACGTCG
>JANOBN010000318.1:0-1575 GCA_031411675.1 Bacteroidota bacterium
CGTCTTCCGGTATCTCAGTGGGTTTTCTAGGATCATCTTTTTTCTTTGGCACCCATATGCGACCATCATTTCGCAACGACTCACTCATCAGTGTTAATTTCGACTGATGATCGCCACTTACCGGTATGCATGTCGGATGAATCTGTGTGAAACAGGGGTTACCAAAGAAGGCTCCCTGCTTATGTGCTTTCCATGCTGCAGTAACATTACTGCCCATAGCATTGGTGGAAAGATAAAATACGTTTCCATAACCACCGGTGCAAAGTAAAACGGCATGACCAAAATGTCGTTCCAGCTTACCGGTGATAAGATCTCGTGCAATAATACCGCGTGCTTTGCCGTCAATTTTTACCACTTCCAGCATCTCATGACGCGCGTACATCTTTACAGTTCCCATTCCAACCTGACGTTGTAAAGCACTGTATGCACCCAATAAAAGCTGCTGCCCGGTTTGTCCTGCAGCATAAAAAGTGCGCTGAACCTGCGTTCCTCCAAAAGAACGGTTACTTAACAATCCGCCATATTCACGTGCTAATGGAACACCTTGTGCAACACATTGATCAATAATATTGGTACTTACTTCGGCAAGACGATATACATTGGCTTCGCGTGCACGGTAATCACCGCCTTTTATTGTATCATAAAACAAACGGTAAACACTGTCACCATCATTCTGATAATTTTTAGCAGCATTAATTCCACCCTGTGCAGCAATAGAATGTGCACGACGCGGCGAATCCTGAAAACAAAAGCATTTCACTTTATATCCTAATTCCGCCAATGACGCGGCTGCAGCTGCACCTGCAAGTCCGGAACCTACTACAATAACTTCAATATTACGTTTATTGGCAGGGTTAACCAGTGGAACGGAGGATTTGAATTTAATCCATTTTTCTTCCAGCTTACCTTCAGGAATGTTTGAGTTTAATTTTGACATATTTTTTTAGTATCTAGTATCTAGTATCTAGTATCAAGTATCAAGTACAGGCTTACTGATAGGTTATTCAATATTTAGTGAGCGTTGAAGGCCAACGATCATTTTTTGTATTTCATTTAATTGAGCGATAATAAATTCAAATTGATCATTTGTTATTAATTGTAATCTGACTACTATTAATAATTGTGTTTCCAGTTCGAATGAAGAAGCAAGTGAATTGGAGAGAAATGAATTAAAGTCTTTTTTAGTTTTACGACCCGAACCTTCTGCAATATTAGATGGTATCGAAATACTACATCGACGCATTTGACTTACAAGTCCGAACTTCTCTTCCGAAGGAAAGCTCATTGTTAATTTATAGATTTCGAGCGCAATATCCACAGATTTGTTCCATACTGTTAATTCTTTAAAGTTGTGCATAATATTTAAGTTTTAGGTTAGAATCTTCGCTTAAATTATATTTTATTTTGTATCAGTAATTCCTCAAGTATTTAATTAAATTTAATTTTTTATTTTTTTCTTATATAACCCACCATCTTTCTTTTAATCTTGATACTTGATACTAACTAATCCATCCCATATAAATTGCAATCGGCATAGAAGCAAATATGGCGGGGATAATTATGGAGAACCAGAAT
>JANOBN010000319.1:0-2120 GCA_031411675.1 Bacteroidota bacterium
TTGAATGTCCTCCCAGCTGTATTCTATTCCATTAACCATGATTTCTTAATTTATTAGTTGTTTAAAAATGGATTTTCAAAACCAAGATCGGTTTGTAAATATCGGCTAGTGCCTGTTTTTATGATGCCTACTTTGGTAATAATTTTATCGGTTGTTAATACATTTTGATTAGGATCACAAAAGGCAGTAACTCCACTTATTTCACCAGCCATGTTGTTATTTATATTGGTTTCAACAAGTCCCTGATAATTTTTTACAGTGGCGGCTGGCAATTTTCCTGTTTCAACTTCAACATATACTTCATCATTAATCTCCCTTGCAAAAACTGCTTGGCAAATCCTTGCAGCTTTGTCGATAGTTCTGCCATGACTAACAAAAGCATAATCATCGGTAATTACACAAGCGCAATGGTCATCATTAAAATAAAAGCCCGGATTCGGAAAAACTGCTTTAATGAAGATATAGCCTTTTGCATTTAAAGTCTCTTCATTATTATCACCCAATGTTTGAACTTTTGCACCGTTACTTAGTCCAGGATTAGTAATTTTAAGTTTACCAGTTTTAATACGGCCAACATTTCTATTAACTGGACCCTTAGCAGCACGACCACCCAACAAACCAACACTAGCATATTGATTTCTATAAGTTTGGCTTGTTGCATAATCATAGTCATTCCCTATAATTAAACTTACACGGTTTGCATTTGGACCCGCATCAGCATCGCGTAAATTTAAACTTGAACTAGCAGTGCCACCCCAATTTCTACCTTCAATAAAAACGCTAATTCTACGATTTTTTGTTTGCTCGTAAACAACTAGTTCCTGAGCCTTAATCATGGCATTGGTAACATCAGCTTCCAATTGAGCTGTTACTACTGGAGTATATCCTGTTTGTGGCGTTCTACTCAAAATAACCAATCTTACTTTTGCGCCAAGTAATGGCAATACAACAGCTAAATAGCTTCCATTAATAGTAGCCATTTCTGTCATTGTAACAGTTTTAGCTAAAATCTGAACGTAAGCTTCTGTTCCATTACCTGCTTCTGAGTAAAAATCAGAAATTTGTTTCCAAGCCATGCAAGTATTTATATCATCATACTTAGATGTAATCCCCATAGCTTCTGCATCATCAAGACTAAAAAATGGCCCTAAAACATCGCCAAGGGCAAATTTACCACTCACACTCACACCACTTGCTAATATTAGTGTAATTCCATCTTCAGATGGAGCTACACGACCTAGGTTTCCATTACCTACAATTACGGTACTATTTGGTAAAGTTGGCATTTCTTATTTTTTTTTAGAGTTAGCTTTTTTTTCATCAGCCTTTTTTTCTTCAGTTGGCTTTTCTGCTAGTGTAAACTCACTGTCCTTGTTAACCAAGTAAACACTTTTATCTTCCAAGTTTTCAGCATGAACAAAGGCATCATTAGAACAGTTTGTGCCAAATGCTTCACCATCCATGCAAAGCAAAATGTCACGGTTTTTAGACTTCAAGTGTTCACTCCAGTCCTTAACTAAATCTTCAATTTTTTTGGCCATTTTAAATGTTATTTATAAATATTATTAATGCTTTGCCGATGTTTCGCCCGTGTCCATTCAAGTCACTAGGCTAACATCGGCTTCCAGCAGCGGTTGTCTTTAAGTCATTCTTATTTTCCTTTGAAAAATGTACATCAGAACAAGGAAGCATATCCAGCCCATTACACCTAGCACAATTAACCATTTCGGAATATATGGTACCTTCTTTGTTACCTTTTGAATGGTACTCTTTTTTTCTGCTAAATAATTGTTCAAAGCTTTGTATTCCTGTATTTTGGTTTCCTGAAGCTTCACTTGTAATTCTAAATCCTTGCACTGGCATTTTACTAATTGCTGGCCATTTACATTTTTTACTTCCAGCTTCACCTTTCCAGTTTCCACTATTTGCGGCAAAATTTGCCCTTTCCTGTCCTTTTGCAAAAGGATTGATATACTGTCGCCATTCACATGCAAAGTGCTGTCCTTGTAAGTTATTGTAGTAATAGTTGAAGATGTATCTTTCAAAACCTGAATGGTCTCCGAGTTTTTTATCAGCGATTTTTTTGTTTTGCACGCTGTAAGCATAAAGCCCATTAGAGC
>JANOBN010000320.1:0-4562 GCA_031411675.1 Bacteroidota bacterium
ATGATTGCCCACATTATGTTTAAAGTTACCAATTATGTTATGATGTTTGCACCATTTGGTGTATTCGGAGCAATTGCAGCAGTGGTTGCCAAACAGGGCATTGGTATCATCAGCGGATATATATATTTAATTGCATGTTTCTATGGAGGTTTACTGTTTTTCGGCTTTGTAATTCTGGGGACTATTTGTGTTTCACTGCGTATTCCCTTCTTGAAACTTCTTGCTCACATCAAAGAACCAATGTTGCTTGCATTCTCCACCGCTAGCAGTGAATCAGCATTTCCAAAAACAGTAGAAGCGTTGGAAAAATATGGCTGCAGCAACCGGATTATCAGTTTTGTTTTACCACTTGGTTATTCGTTTAACCTCGATGGATCCATTATGTATATGACTTTTGCTACTGTTTTTATCGCACAATCCTATGGTATTGATTTTACACTGACTCAGGAAATTACTATGATGCTGATGTTACTCGTCACCAGCAAAGGTATGGCAGGAGTGCCCCGTGCTTCTCTGGTGGTTATTGCAGGAATGCTTTCAGCTTTTCATATTCCGGAAGCAGGTTTGTTATTGCTTTTAGGTATTGATCAGCTACTGGATATGGGCCGTTCGGCAACAAACGTGATTGGTAATGCCGTAGCAACCGCTGTAGTAAGTAAGTGGGAAGGGGAGTTGAATGTGACGGAATAGTCAGGCCAAAAGGCTGATTTCTTCTTTTTTGGAACTATTTCTACTTTAAAGTAATCATTATTGCCGATTACAATTACCCGTTTTGGTATAACAAAGGTTATATTGCAGAATCGTTTTGTTTAACATTATTTAGCGGGAGATATTTTGTAATTTATTCTTCTCTATTTAACTGAATACTTACCGGAAATCCTTTAAAAACTCACACCATGAAATTCCTGAAAATTATAGTCCTGTTACTTTGCTGTATTAGTTCTGCAAATGCTAATAATGTTGATGTAACTAATCTTAGTGTGGATCAGGCATCACAAAAAGCAACCTTTACTTTAAGCTGGGAAAACAGTTGGAATCTGACAACTCTGCCGAATAATTTTGATGCAATCTGGGTATTTGTTAAGTTTCGGCAGGGAGGTGTATGGAGCCATGGACTTTTAAGTACAACACCGGGAAATCATACATTAGGCTCTTCATTAGCTATTGCAAGTCTTACCGATGCTATTGGTATTATGATTAAACGATCTACTAATGGTAATGGAACTATAAATGCAAATAACGATATAACATTACAGTTAACGAATCTTCCAACATCATCAATGATTGAGTTAGTGCAGGTTTATGCCATAGAAATGGTACAGATTCCTGTAGGAAGTTTTTCTGCCGGCGATAATTCAACCAGTGACAGTTCTTTTACTAATACAACAATTGCATCGGAGAATTTAATTGCTGCCAATACACTTCGTCCTTCAGGACTTACGTTGACCGGACAATCGAGTGCAGTGCCGGCCGCTTTCCCGAAAGGGTTTGATGAGTTTTATATAATGAAGTATGAAATTTCTGCAGGACAATACACTGCATTTTTAAATACATTAACAAGAACACAACAGGTGAGCAGAGTTGGAACAGATATTTCTGTAAGTGGAACTATTACAAACATTAATGTGTTACGTCAGACATCCACTTCATCAGGATCGCCAAAAATTATGTGCCCTTCTTCATTACCAAATACAACTGACCCTGTTACTTTCAGTTGTCTTGGAACTGATAAGGCTTGTGAGTATTTGGGCTATGCCGATGTTGCAGCGTATTTAGACTGGGCCGGCTTGCGTCCGGTTAGCGAGTTGGAATTTGAAAAAGCCTGCAGAGGAAATGCTGCCCGGGTTTCCGGTGAATACCCATGGGGCAATGCACTTATATTTTCTAATGCGTCCAATATTAATTTGCTGAACAATAATACTCCTTCAGAAACATTAAGTGATTGTGATCCGGTGAATAATCCTTCGCATTTAGGTGTAGCTGCCTATCAGGGCAAAGGCCTTGCAACCGGTCAGGGCCAATTACCTTTACGATGTGGTTTTCCGGGGGCAGCTGCTACCAGTCGTTCTTTGATGGGTGCCGGATTTTATGGTGTAATGGAGATGGGGGGCAATTGTGGTGAATTTGTGGTGAATGTAAGTAATGCATCCGGTATCACCTTTACAGGCGTTAATGGCGATGGGGTACTATCATCGGCCGGAAATGCAAATGCTTCTTTATGGCCATCTACAACAACTTGTAATGGAATAGGAAAAAAAGGAGGAGATTATAATGCTGTTTCAGGAAGAGTAAGAACATCTGACCGGGCCTTAATTAATCTTAGTACCAACTCCACACTGAACAACCGTCAGGATGGAACCGGTGGAAGAGGCGGACGTTGATTTTAGCAACTGTCAATTAAATGAAAAACTATTTTCTATGTATACTGCTTGTGTGTCTGCTAACCGGCACACAAGCTTTTTCGCAGTTTAGTGCAGGTATTGGCAGTGGTTCCGCATTCGCAACTGCTTCTATAACTTATGAAGCATATTCAGGAGGAATTGGCGATGGTCATGACTTTGATATTTCACCAATAAGTTATTCAGCATATAATAGCGGTATTGGTGATGGTTTTGACGGTAATGATGTTGCTATCAGCTATCCTTCTTTTATTGGTGGTAACGATGATGGTTTTAGTGTAAATGATTATGCTTTTAGTTATCCTAGTTTTTTCGCAGGGACTGATGATGGCTTCTCGTTTACAGAGTTAATCCCTTTTCATTTAGTTATTAATGCCGGCGATGGAGATGGATTTGCAATGGCAACAGTAAATACGAATGCATTAATTTTGAAAGCGGGAACAGGAGATGGCCATGCAATGGCTTCAATGGCGTATATATATTCTGTTTTCTCTAATGCCGGTGATGGTGATGGATTTTCACTGGCAGATAATAATTTATTTACCGGCGGAAACGGAGATGGATTTGCATTGGGTTCTTATTCACCGGCTACAGCTAATTTTAATGCAGGTTCGGGTGATGGTCATGCTATTGGTAATACATACGCTTCTTATTCTTTGTTTGCAGGCGGCGCCGGAGATGGCTATTCTGATATTTCAACAGAAGTGCAATTTATAAAATTATTGAGTAATATAAAAGGATCATTTTGTACCGGATCTTCTGTGTCAATAGCTTATTACGCTCCCTTGGCATTTAATCCCGGCAATGTATTTCAACTACAAATTTCAGATCCCGCAGGTAGTTTTAATGCACCAACAGGTATCGGATCATTGCAATCCATCTCCTCAGGAACTGTAAGTGGAATAATTCCCAGAACATCTTTGGGAGGAAATCAATTTAAGGCACGCATCATCGCTACTCAGCCGGGCGCAAAAAGTTCACCTTCTGATTCTGCATTTACAGTTGTTGCAGTACAAACATTTTATGCTGATAATGATGTGGATACTTATGGAAATATAAATGATACCATTCGGGAATGTACTCCGTTTGCAGGATACATAGCTGATAATACCGATTGTAATGATGCTAATTCATTAGTACATCCGTTTGCAACAGAAATTTGTAGTGATGATGATGATGATTGTGATGGACAGGTTGATGAGAATCTGGATTGTTCTGCCAACCTTGGACTTACTGTATTAATTGAAGGTTATTATCTGGGTGGCGGAATGATGTATGCCGCATTGCAGGATACATTGCATCCGTTAAACTGTGATACTGTGGAGGTTTCACTGGCAAGTGCTAGTCCACCTTACAATATTATTCAAGGTGTTACCAATGTTATTCAAACGAATGGATTTGGCACCTTTCATTTTACAGGTGCAATACAAGGCCGAAGTTATTTCATCGTTATTCGCCATCGAAACAGTATGGAAACATGGAGTAAGCATCCCCTTGCATTTAATCTTCCTTTTAAGACTTTTAATTTTTCAGCACCCTGATAAATAGCCGACTTGCTCATTGACAACCTTTGTAGTTACTTTGCAGACTTATTTTTAAGAAATGACTACACAAGAGAAATTAAACTGGATTCAAAATGATTTTATAACCATACTTCAATCTGTGAATGCAGATGCAAAGGGAAACTGGGGTGTGATGAATGCACAACAGATGACAGAACATATGTCGTATTCCGTAAGGCAAGCAAATGGTAAAGATCAAAAGACCTTGTTAACTCCTTCCGAACATCTTGAACGAATTCGCTCATTTATGTTAAGTGATAAACCATTTAGGGAGAATACTAAAAATTCAGAGTTGCCTGATGTCCCATTGCCGGTTAAAACAACTTCCATGGAAGAAGCAATAGAAGAGTTTAAAGATGAGCTAAGTACTTTTGTAAATCATTTCAAAGGCAATGAAAGCATATTGGTGATGAATCCATTTTTTGGGGAACTGAATTTTGAACAATGGGTACATCTTTTACATAAACATGCGATGCATCATGCTAAGCAGTTTGGATGGGTGGGGTGAGTAAGTTATTAAGTTATTGGGTTATTAGGTTATAAAGTTATTAGGTTATTAAGTTACTGGGTTATTGAGTTATTCGTTATTGAGTTATTCAAT
>JANOBN010000321.1:0-2631 GCA_031411675.1 Bacteroidota bacterium
GCTGACTTCCTGATGCCAATTTCTGTAGAGGTGAAAACCAATCAGGAGTTCTTAGGAAGCAAAAAGGCTTATACAGTTCGTGCTAAAGCATTTAAGATTAAAGCTAAGTAAAATTAATTTACAATACTGTTAAGAAATGCCCGGTCTTTATTGCCGGGCATTTTTATTGGAATCCTATCTTAGCACCATTAAATATGTCAATAATGAAAAAATATCTCCTGTTTACCCTGCTGGTTACTATATCTTTTTTAACCGCCTGTAAAAAGAAAAATGAAAAGCCGGTAATCTTGGTTTCTCCCTCCGAATTGATACAGTACGGCAACCCGGGTGATGTAATTGACTGGAATATTTCCGTCACTTCTGAAATTAAACTTGCCAGACTTTTAATTAAAGTACAACCTGCCAATTCTTTTGAACAGGTATATAAGGACTCTTTACTTTATACAAAGAATTTCTCCTGGAAATTACAATATCAGATTCCACAATCACAAGCAGGTAAGTTAGTCTATTTTAATTTTACAGTGATTGATGAGGATGGTAATGAAGCGGTAGCATTAAAAGAAGTTCAGGTTGGTGATGAATTGCTCACTGAGACATCAGGATTACAATTTTTTACAAGAAGTAACTTAAGTAATAATGCATTTGATCTGGAGGCATTAGTCCAGTCATCTGCAACCAACGATTCCACAATAAGAGATATTCAGGAATATGCTCTGGATACTACACTGCAGGCACCAACTTCATATTGGTTTTCACCTGCTGCAGGTAAATTCGTTAAGGCAAACAGTTATGATTATGGCAATGCAACACTTCTCACTGCAAAAAATCTTTTCATAGGAAGCATTCAGAAAGATGTTACCGATTCTTTAGTGGCCGGCGATATATATATTACTAAACTCGGAAGTACATCTGTGGATAAATATGCAGTAATTAAAATTATTTCTATAAATGATAGTCCCGGAAATAACTTTGATAATTACACGTTTAATGTAAAGAAATAATTAGTAATCCTTATTGATCAATTTCAGCTTTATGAAAAAAATAATTTTACTTGCTTTAATTACTACGGTACTTTCAAACGTAACTGTTGCACAAACTCTTACCACTAAAAAAGGCCAGAATATATTGCCTGAAGAAGGAGATTTTGCTGTCGGAATTGATGTGGTTCCGATTGTAAAATATGCCGGAAATCTATTTTATAATGGAAATGATTCTATCACTGATTTCAGCCCGGTTGGAGCTTATACCTTTTTTGGGAAGTATGTTAAAAATGAAAAAACGGCTTTTCGCGCAATTCTGCGTTTGGGATTCCTAAGTTCTAAAGTTGATACACTGGTGCAGAAAGCAGCAAGTACCAATCCAAATGAACTGGTAAGTAATGAAGCAAAACGTACAAAGGCCACAATAGCAATAGGTGGAGGCATTGAAAAACGAAAAGGTAATGGACGTGTTACCGGTATTTATGGAGTGGAAGGCCGATTGGCACTTGCAACTGACAAAACAAAGTATTCGTATGGTAACGATCTTGATGTAACCATACAAAGTAATAGTCAGGTCACTAGCATTAAACAAGGTCCTGCATTCGGCTTTGGAGTTCGTGGGTTTTTAGGGGTAGAATATTTTATTGGAGCGAAGCTTTCTTTGTCGGCTGAATATGGTTGGGGCCCTGCTGTAATCGTTCAGGGAAGGGGAGCCACGGAAACCGAAGTGGTAGACGGAAATACCACTAAGACTCAAATAACAGAAACCAGCAAAAGCTTTCTGTTTGGATTCGATAATGAAATGAATGGTGGTACAGTTGCACTTATATTTTATTTCTAAATGTAGCCCTTTCTGTAAATAAAGGTTCTTTTAATTTATATTAGCAGCAACTACTCAACGCTGCTATGGAAAATACCACTTCTTTACGGGATATACTTCATGATGATTCAACACATCAAACCTATCGTCTTTCCTTTCTTGGAAAAGGAAGTGAATATTTTGGTGTAGTAATTGTTAATTGGCTGCTTACGGCAATAACGCTGGGCATTTATTATCCATGGGCTAAAGCCCGACAACTGCAATATCTTTATAGTTCTACTGATTTTCAGGGTGCAAGATTTATCTTCCATGGTACCGGTGCAGAAATGTTTAAAGGATTTATTAAAGCAATATTGATCTTTGTATGTATTCTGGCTTTGTTTTTCTTTTTCATGTGGATGAAAATGCCGGTAACAGGAATAATCATTTTTTATCTGTGCTTTCTTTCCATTATTCCGATTGCAATTCACGGAAGTTGTAGATACAGAATGTCACGCACTTCCTGGAGGGGAATACGCTTCGGATATCGCGGAGACAGAAAAGAATTGTACATTCTGTTTTTTAAAAATTTATTTCTTACCATAATAACGCTGTTTATTTATGGTGCATGGTTTTCTATGAACCTCAGAAACTACATACTGAACAGGGTAAAATTCGGCAATCTTAAATTTAATTATAAAGGTAACGGAAAGGAGTATTTTCTTCTGAATCTCAAAGGATATTTATTAAGTATCCTTACCTTATTTATCTATTCTTTCTGGTGGCAAAAAGATTTGTTTGCTTACTATGTGAATAACCTTTCTGTAACTAATGAAAATGGCGAGGAAATTA
>JANOBN010000322.1:0-1860 GCA_031411675.1 Bacteroidota bacterium
AGATAAAAAAATATTTCATTATATTAAAAATAAATGCAGATAATGCTGTAGCTAATGCAGCACCGTTTATACCTAACCATGGAATAAAAATTAAATTATTTACAAAAGCCAGAATAAATAATACAATCAGCATATAAGTGCCGTAAATGTATTTTTGAGAAGTGTAGATGATGGAATCATTGGTCCCCGTTGCCATATTTATCAAGGTACCGATACTGATAATCAACACCACATACTTGCCTTGAGCGAACTCCTGCTTAGGTATCAGGAGAAAGAGTGCATCCAGATTCAGATTGATACCCAGAAAAAGTAATCCGCCTGCAAGAAATAAATATTTTGATGATTTAAAATAAATCTCTCTGATATCAGCCATATTATTCTTTGACCATGCATCAGAAATTTTAGCAAGCCCAATTTTCTCCAACGCACCCAAAGGAGCCTCAATAACAGAAGGTATAAATGCACAGATAGCATAAATTCCCACCAATGATAATGGAACATATTTTCCCAACATCACCACATCCAGATATTTAAGTCCTAAAGAAGAAAGCGCTGCAAATGACAATAACATACCATACTTCATCATTTGTGCCGGCTGTTGTTCTTTCAAAAATGCACGGTCAATTTTTAAAGAAGGTTTATCAACAATAAATATATAAACCACTAAAACCAATAACTGAAGTCCATAGATTGCAGTAAACAATATTACAAACTGATCCCTGTCAATCTGTTTTATAAAATACAATGTAAACAATCCAATGGAAAGCAAACGTACTACTACATCATTTAATAATCCCGGGAAACTGGTTTTAAATAATGAATATGAATAGGCATTTAAAACACTGATCAGACTTAGAAAAAAAGTAAGCGGGAATATATAATAAAAGTACTCGGTAAATAATGCCGATTGTGCCACATATTGAGCGATGATAAACCCTTTAAGCATCCACAACAGCAGGCCAATGACCACAAAACCGGCCAGCGGCAACAAAATCATAAACATAAAAAAGCCATAATGCCCCTTATCCCTGTTGCGGAAATAAGGGAAATATTTCAGGGTAATACTGTTCATCCCGAAAGGCATAAAGGTGGCCACTAAAGCGGAGAAGGAGAATAAAACGCGGGTCAGTCCTATTTCCTCTGTGGTAAGGAAACGTGGCTGAATAACGAGCAGACTGATAAAGCCAATGGCAATACCTGCATAAGTTATTATACTATTGATGATTCCCTGCCGCTGAACGATGCCCACTTTTGTTATTTTTGTTGCCAGCCAAAATAACCCGTTTACCGGATTGAGTTTTGGGGTATGTGCGAAAACTAATAAACAACGGAGGGTAGTCTATTATTGCTCCCTATTATCCTGAATGAAGCCTATGAAAGTAGTTATCCTGTGCGGAGGCCTTGGCACCCGGCTGAAAGAAGAAACCGAATATAAGCCCAAGCCCATGGTGGAAATCGGGGGTCGCCCCATCCTGTGGCATATTATGAAAACGTATGCCCATTACGGACATACACAGTTTGTGGTTTGTCTGGGTTATCGTGGTGATGTTATTAAGAATTACTTCTATAACTACGAGATCCGCAGCAATGATTTTACACTGACGCTGGGATCCGGAGAAGTTAAGGTGCATAACAGTCATTCAGAATCCGGCTGGGAAATCACCTTCGCTGAAACCGGAGCATTAAACATGACAGGCTCACGAGTGAAACAGATTGAAAAATATATTGATGGTGACCTTTTTATGCTCACTTATGGTGATGGCCTCTGTAACGTAAATGTTGAGGAGTTGTTGTAGTTTCATCGTTCCCACGGCAAAATCGGGACTGTTACCGGAGTGCTGCCTCCCTCCCGTTTCGGTG
>JANOBN010000323.1:0-4985 GCA_031411675.1 Bacteroidota bacterium
ATACATGAATTACCGTAAGACGGATTCTATGGCATATGCAGGAGGTAATGCGTCTTTTTATGAACGGATCTATTACAAAACAAAAATTTTTACCAATTCATATAATTCTTCCTGGGATATGTTGGATTATTTTACCAAAACCGGCTTCATGCCCCCTTACAGCGATTCACTATTATACCCGGATTCATTAAAAAACAGAGGCGGAGAATACATATATGACCTGATTAAAAACCTTAAAATAGAACGGCAAAAGTCGTTGAGCAGAATAAAAACTTTTCTGTTAGACGATTATCCGCAAAAAATGCAGCAACGTTATTTAAGTGGTGAACTAAAAGAAGACAGAAACATTTTTTCGCGCTGCGTAATAAATATGCTGATAAAGCAGTATCCTTAACTTACCGGAAATAAATTATTAAAATTCGGCTAAAACAGAAACACCGCCTGTTGTAATATCTCCCAATTTAACATTTACCTTCGTATTTAACGGAAGATACACATCTACTCTGGATCCGAATTTTATAAAGCCAAGTTCAGCGCCTTGTGTTACCATATCATTTTCATGTGAATAGTACATAATCCGTTTTGCAACGGCACCGGCAATCTGTCGAACTAAAACAGAAACATTATTATCTTTTTGAATAACAACGGTAGTTCGCTCATTTTCTGTACTTGCTTTAGGATGCCAGGCCACTAGATATTTACCTTCATGATATCTTACGTAAGTCACTTTACCTGTTACCGGATACCAGTTACAATGCACATTTAAAGGTGACATAAAAATAGAAATCATCAAACGCTTATCCTTAAAATATTCATTCTCTTCCGTTTCTTCAATAACTACCACTTTGCCATCAGCAGGAGCAATAATTAAATTAGCACCCTTGGTTTGATTTCTTGAGGGAAGGCGGAAAAACTGAAGAAAAAGAAAATAAATTACGATTGATGCAAAGCGTACAAATAACAGCACATAAGGATAAGATGATGCATAATTGTTTAGAAAAACATTTATCAGAATTAGAATTATTGCCGTAACAATAAGTATTTTATATCCTTCGCGGTGGATGGTCATGGTGGTTGTGATTATATATATAAGAATAGCTGAATCTCAATATTGAATATTCAGCTATTCCTGTATGATTATTAATTTTAATATGCGCCTCTTGCCTTTGTTGCTTTTGCTACTTTTTCCAGAGCAAAGATATAAGCTGCAATACGCATAGACACTTTATGCTTCTCCGCAACCTGCCATACATTCTGAAATGCCTGGCGCATCCAGCGGTCTGCACGCTTATTGATTTCATCTTCATTGTAATAGTATCCTGTACGGTTCTGCACCCACTCAAAATAAGATACCGTAACTCCTCCGCCATTGGCAAGAATATCCGGAATAACTACCACGCCTTTTTTATCCAGAATTTCATCAGCACCCGCTGTAGCCGGACCGTTTGCTCCTTCAACAATTAATTTTGCTTTTATATTGTGTGCATTTAAAGCGGTGATTTGATTTTCAAGTGCACAAGGTGCCAATACATCAACGTTCAGTTCCAGTAAATCTTCATTGGTGATCAATTCACCACCTTTAAAGCCCTGAAGTATACCGTTATTTTTATCACGATAAGCCATTGCCTTTGCAATATCAATTCCTTTCGCATTAAAATAAGCACCGGTATGATCAGATATGCCCATCACTTTAATGCCCTTTGCATCAAAATGTTTTGCAGAAATACTACCCACGTTACCAAAACCCTGAACAGCAGCTTTGCATTTCTCCGGCTTCATTTTCATTTTAATCATGGCTTCTAAAGCAGCCGTCATCACACCACGTCCTGTTGCTTCCACACGTCCTAATGATCCACCTAAAAATAATGGCTTACCGGTTACAATTCCCGGTGTAAATCCGCCTTTCAGTTTACTGAACTCATCAACAATCCATGCCATTTCGCGCGGACCGGTATTCATATCAGGCGCAGGAATATCTTTATCTACACCAAAAATATCACTCATCGCCACCGTGTAAGCACGTGTTAATCGCTCCAACTCACCGGCCGACATTTTACTTGGCTGGCAGTTAATACCGCCTTTTGCTCCACCATAAGGAATATCAGCAATAGCACATTTCCAGGTCATCCATGCTGCAAGTGCTTTCACCTCATCGGCATCTACTTCCGGCGAATAACGAATACCACCTTTAGAGGGTCCGAGGGCGGTAGAATGTATTACACGATAGCCTTCAAAAACTTCAATATGACCGTCATCCATTTTAATAGGCAAACTAACCTCAATTAACTTGGATGGATTTTTCATAACTTCATAAAGATCAGGCTCCAGGTTCAAAATTCCTGCGGCTTCATCAAAGCGCTGAATCATCGCCTGAAATGGGTTCGTTGTATCCTTTACTTCCACTTTGGCTTTCGCCTTTTTCGACATTTTTGTAATCGCCATTATCTGATTTTTTGGGTTTAATTCCTTGGGGTGAATTCCCCGCCTCTGAAGGCGTTTAATTCATATAAGTTTTATCATTGTTTGCAATGCCCCTTTTCTTGATGTGTGGGGTAATTCACTCGTTCCTAATTATTGTTCAATGGGCGGCGAAGTTAGAAAAATCTCTATTGGTAAAAGAGAGATTTTAAGGGATATCTTGCAGGCAAATATTAACTCCTATCTTTCAGGTTACCTTTATACCTCAAAGTAGAACATAATAATTTGGTTATTAGGTAATTATATGGCCCCGCATAAATGTAATATTTTGCCGGAAAACCATTGCCTGTTAAGAAAGACTTATTTTCGTCATCATTCCGTTATGATAAAAAAAATAGCAGCAATTGTAGCAGGACCACTTTCAGGATGGTTGGTTTATCTGTTGGTGATGAACAATCAGGCTGATGTTGCTGTTGGAAGAATGGCATTAATCACCATCTGGATGGCAGTGTGGTGGATAACAGAAGCAGTAGAATTGGGTGTGACCTCATTACTTCCGTTTATTTTATTGCCGCTGTTTCATTTGATAAAAGCAGAAGACGTGGCTTTGCAATATATGGAGCAAACCATTTTTCTTTTTATCGGTGGATTTTTTCTTGCTTATGCAATGGAGAAATGGGAATTGCATCACAGGATTGCATATCGTATTATTCTCATAACAGGCAGTTCACCACTTCGAATTCTTGCCGGTATCATGTTAACGGCCTATCTCATTTCCATGTGGATTTCCAATACGGCAACAACATTAATGTTATTGGGTGCTGTATTGGCTATTGTAAAACATGATGAACTTTTTGATAAACAATCGCATAAAAATATTTCAGCAGCTTATTTAATTGCATTATCATATAGCGCTACAATCGGAGGAATGGCAACCATAGTTGGTACTCCTACCAATATGATTTTTGCAGGATATCTTCAGGAGCAGTTCCCGGAACGTCAGATTTCTTTTATGCAATGGAGTGCAATTGGTATTCCTTTTTCTGCATTGCTTTTAATAGCAGGTTTTTTTATTCTGAAATTTCTTTTTAAGATTCATAATAAAGATGTTACGGTTGACAAAGAATTTATCAGAAATAAATATCGGGCATTAGGAAAAATAACATCAGAACAAAAAATAATATTATCCGTTTTTATTTGTACCGCTTTTTTATGGATGACGCGCACCGGCATAAATGCAGGACCCATACAGTTTGCAGGATGGGAGCACTATTTTGGAAGGGGATTTTTGAAGGATAGCAGTGTTGCAATAGCCATGTCTGTTTTATTATTTATAATTCCTGCTTCTGATAACAAAGGGTTTTTATTACAATGGGAAGATGTAAAGAAATTACCATTTAATATTATCCTTCTTTTTGGTGGTGGATTTTCTCTTGCAAAGGGAATTGATATTTCAGGATTGGGTGATTATCTTGCATTACAACTTCAGTTTTTTAAAGATTTTCCGGTGTTAATTATTATTATGGCATTAGTAATTTTGGTAACCTTATTAAGTGAGCTGGCATCCAACGTTGCAACAATTACACTAATGTTACCCATCCTTGCTGCATTGGCGAAAGCAATAAATATTGATCCGTTGTTACTGATGTTACCCGCCACCTTTGCAGCCTCTTTTGGCTTTATGCTGCATATTGCCACAGCACCCAATACAATAGTATATGCAACCGGCTATGTTCCTGCAAAAAAACTAATGAAAGCCGGATTAGCAATGAATTTTGTGGCTATTATTTTAATTTTGATGGTGATGTATTTATACTAGTGTTAAGTTAACAAAAATTCGATGTACTATTGAGAATGCAGCTCAAAAATTAATTTTATAATGCCTCATCTCTTATCCTCTCCCTGGAGAGGAGGGTTAATTGATATTTTTGAGCTGAATTCCATCACTTTGAGGTTAACATAACAATAGATGAAATGCAATGTTCAGTCATTCAAATATTAATTTAACCAAGCAAATTTTAAAAGAGATTTTGTCGGTGTAATTCTATTAATGAAAATATTTACTGTAAAGTAAAGAAATCACTTTCTGGTAATTACAATTTTTTTGCTCACGACACTTCCTGATGGTTCTATAATCTTAATGATATATATATTATTTGGAATCTTTGCAATATCTACCTCCGTTTTATTGCTAAACGTAATTACAGAACTTCCAGCTAAATTATAGATCGCGCCGGAGTAGTAAGTTGCAGGTTTTCCATATATAATAAGTTTAGTTTGATTTTCATTTAAATTAACCTTAATAGTCCCCACATTGCTTTCATTATTTATGCCGGACAAGCTTCTCCACCGTGCAATATTTAAGGCCGGCAGGCCACCGGCATGATCAAAGCTGCCTCCTACATAAAGCTCATTGCTATAAACGCCAAGAGCATAGCCTACTCCATTACCCGCAATACAAGTTGTTAGTCCACCATTACAATTTAGACCACTTCCTAAAGCGCTCCATTGAATACCATCCCAAACTGCAATGCTATTTGCCGGCACACCCTCTACGCTGGTAAACT
>JANOBN010000324.1:0-1926 GCA_031411675.1 Bacteroidota bacterium
CATTTCATTCAATAATTCTGTAATACTCCTGTCTATCATGTTTATGGCTTTCCGATTAAATTGTTTGCAAGCAAAACCGCATCCTGGGCACTTTGTGAGAATCCGTCAGCGCCAATCTTTTCCCATAATCCGGGTGTTATGTTGAAGGTATAACCACCTACTATGATTTTCAATTTGTCAAATGCTTTATCAGTTCGAATTTGTTTTATTAGCTTTTCAGCTTTGCTCAGGTGAAATGGAATAGTAACTGAGATCGCTAAAATATCAGCATCTTGTTCTTTCAGAGCTGATATAACATTTATATCAGGCATGTTACTACCCAGATAGTAGGTGTCCCATCCATCCAGTTCAAACAAATCCGACATCATCCGTATTCCAATTTCATGCAGGTCTCCGGAAATGCTACATGCTACCAGTTTGGCGCCCTTTTTCTTTGTTTCAAAAATGGAAGCATAGATGGATGACATGATTAATTGAGTTGCGGCGGTGCAATAATGCTCATGCGCAACAGTTATTTTATTGGTTTGCCATAATAAGCCCACTTCATACTGAGTTGCCTTGAACACATGTTCATATATTGTTGCGATAGATTGATTATTCCTCACCAGTTCATTGATGAGTGTTTGTGCTTCATTTCTTTTTCCATCAATTAATAGTGACAAGTATTGCTTTGCATCATTTAACAGGGGGTTATCTTCAGTAAGATAACTTGTGGGTTGTGATTTGCCGTGCTTTATACTTTTAATGCCATCTTCAATGTAAGTTTTTATCACCTCGTTATTTTCAGCCGACAACAACTGTGTGCATGCTTTGTCAACATATATTAAATTATCTAACAGCACCTCTAGCGGGACATTCCTTGACTCCAGCACAATCTTTACCCATTCAAGATACGAATTAAATATGGCTTTACTTTCAGCCCTTATTGATTCTGCAAGGTAAGCCAGGTGATACAAAGAATCCTGTAGTGTTTTTTCTCTTCCTATTTTACCATATCGTACATCCAGCTCCGGCTTTTCTGCAAAGTGCATGCTTGTTATAAGCTGAGCAAGTGCTGTTTGCTGCTCCATGATTGCTTCGCTTGTTGAGACTTGATTAACCATGCTTCGGATTTAGGAAGTGATGTGATTAAATGAACGCAACTTAAAACTATGCGGCACCAATTTCAGTACTTTTGGAATTCCTACATGGGAATCTTTGAGATGATTCCTGTGCCATTCTTTGAATAATTCCTCACTTTGCCAATAAGTCAGTAACCATATTTCTGCCTCATTTTCTTTTGGACTCAGCACATCCAGACGAATAAAGCCCTGATACTTTTCAACCAATTTAGGTCGGTTTCTAAACGCCTCTTTTACCTGATCTTCAAAACCGGGCATAACTTCAAAACAACTGATTGCGGCAAACATTACATATTTTTTTTGAAACTTTATAATAAATAGCGCAGAGCTTTCCCTTCTTCTGATTGCACACAAATTTTACCACCTTGTTTTATTATAATTTTATTTTACAAATTTTATGGTTTGGTTGGTTGCGACAAAACAAAACTTAGTTGTGCATAATACCAACAAGGTAGTCATTATAAACTACAATGATTTTTATTTCTTGACTGTTCTAATCCATATTGTCATTTAAATATCAGCAGTAATGACATTTAGGGTATGAAATTACAAATCATTTATATAAATTCCAATAGCCCCTTGTTTCTGAAAATTCTTTAAGGTGATAAAAGTAGTATAGCTCTTTGTTATATAAATTGCCAACTCCAGTTGCGCAGGATCTGTGATCTTGTGCAATCGAGCTGTGGATTTTCAATCCACAGCCATAACCCAAATTCTCTTAATTTAAAATGTATCTTAAAAGCAGTATCTCCACCTTCCATGTTTTTCCAATCTAAAGACAAATTATTTTTGCATGACAAAATTA
>JANOBN010000325.1:0-8728 GCA_031411675.1 Bacteroidota bacterium
AGTTATTCCGGCTATATTATAAACCCATTTTCGGCTATGTTTTGCGCAGGACAGGCAGCTTTGACGAGACCGCTGATATTACTGCAGAAACTTTCCTGAAAGCCTGCAAAAATATTAATAAATATACCTACTATGGGGTAGCAATTAAAGTATGGCTGTACAGAATTGCTACCAATGAAGTTAATCTATACTACCGGAACAAGAAAAGAAATGAATCATTGTTTGAGCATCTGCATCCTGAAAATAAAGCTGTATTTAATGCATATATCGCTGATGACAGAAAAGAACTGGAATTGGAGATGGCAAAAAGTGAACAGTTCGTATTTGTTTTGAAGCAATTAAAAACACTGCCTGTAAAATATCAAGAGGTAATTTCACTACGGTACTTTGAAGGAAAGAATAACAAAGAAATTGCGGAAATTCTGAATACCAATGAAGGAACAATTAAATCATTATTGTCAAGAGGATTGGAAAAACTTCGTGAAAAATGCAACCAATTATAACTTTAAGCATTATTGACTATGAAAAAGCCTTCGTTTGAAGAACAATTAGAAAACATGAAAAAACCGGAAGTGTCAGAATTGAAACATCAGGAATTTCTATCTGCAACAATTACTAAGGCAAAAGATAATTCTGCTCTTAGCTGGTGGTGGTTAATTATACCCCTTTATTTGATTGCTGCTTTTATAATAAAAAGCTTTTATATGCCTCAAAGTAATCTGATTTCTGATATTCATGAATTGAAGAAGGAACATTACTTTACAACAACGCTCTGCTTTCTTATTTTGCCTTTGGTATTTGCGATACTTAATATGATTAGTATTCGAAAAACTTTTTTTCTATCAGGAAATCCGGCAATCATCCCATTTATAAAAGTTGTATGGTTTAATGTTTTAATAATTGCATTGTCAGTAATAATTCTAATTGTATTTATCCTTTAAAAATCTTAATTATGAAATTACCCTGGTTTAAAAGAGTCGGACTATTTTATATCCCAATATCAATCATTGGTTGGATAATATTGATATGCGGAATTGCTTATGCTGTCAACGTTTTTATTGAAATTGACAGTATTTCACATTCTGTAAGTGATACATTGATAAACTTTGTTTTATATTTATTAATTATTGGCGCAATATATTCACTGATTGCTTTTTTGTCAATTAGGGCGTCAAACAAAACATAAAAACCATTCTGAATTCAGGAAATAATATTTTCAAATTACCGCATCTGATCAATACCCCAAAGCCGGACCTAGCCATCTTTCCGCATCCACCAATTTCATTCCTTTTCGCTTTGCATAATCCTCCACCTGATCACGCTGAATTTTACCCAGTCCGAAATAATGAGCATCAGGATGTGCAAGATACAATCCGCTTACGGCTGATGTCGGATACATGGCCAGACTATCTGTGAGAATAATGCCGGTTTGATTTTCTACATCCAGCAGTTTCCAGAGTGTTATTTTTTCGGTATGATCAGGCTGTGCAGGATAGCCGGGTGCGGGACGTATTCCCTGATATCTCTCCTTGATTATTTCTTCTTTACTCAGATTCTCATTTTTTGCATAACCCCAGAATTCTGTTCTTACTTTATGATGCATGAGTTCAGCAAATGCTTCAGCAAGCCGGTCAGCTAATGCTTTTAACATGATGGAAGAATAATCATCATGATCCTTTTCAAATTGCTCTAAATGCTTCTCAATGCCAAATCCGGTTGAAACGGCAAATCCTCCGATGTAATCACAAGTGGCTTCCTCTTTTGAATATATATAATCCGACAAAGCAATATTAGGAGTTCCTTCCGACTTTAATGTTTGCTGACGTAAAGCATAAAAGGTACAAAGCGGCTCTTTGAGGTCAGCATCTTCAAATACCTGAATGTCATCCTGGACTCTTATAGCCGGAAATATACCGATTACTGCCTTTGCCGTGAGCCACTTCTCCTTAATTATGAGCTGTAACATTGCCTTTGCATCATTAAATAATTTGGTGGCCTCCACTCCTCTTTCCTTATCTTCCAGTATCCGGGGATAACTTCCCTTCATCTCCCACGTCTGGAAAAATGGCGACCAGTCAATATAGGTTGCAATTTCTTCCAGAGAATAATCATCAAATGACATGGTCCCTGTAAATGAGGGCTCCATAACTTTTACAGCAGAAAGCGTTGCTGCATTTTCTCTTGCCTTTGTAATCGGAATAAATTTCTGTTGTGCACGATCCGCTTTATGATAATCACGTACTCTTTCGTATTCGGCTGAAACTTCCTTCACAAATTCTTCTCTCAAATCTTTCGACAATAAATTACTAACTACAGGTACACTTCGGGATGCATCATTAACATGTATTACCGGATATTTATAATGTGGTTCAATCTTAACAGCGGTATGTACCTTACTGGTTGTAGCACCACCAATCAATAATGGAATCGTAAAACCCTGACGTGTCATTTCCTTTGCTACATGCACCATTTCATCCAGTGAAGGAGTAATCAATCCGCTTAATCCAATTACATCTACTTGTTCAAGGCGTGCCCTTTCCAAAATTTTCTCGGCTGAAACCATCACTCCCATATCAACAATATCATAACCATTACAGGCCATCACTACACCAACAATGTTTTTACCAATGTCATGCACATCGCCCTTTACTGTTGCCAATAACACTTTACCGTTCTTTGATCCCACCACCTTTTCTTTTTCAAGATAAGGCTGCAAATAAGCGACTGCCTTCTTCATCACTCTGGCGCTCTTCACCACTTGTGGTAAAAACATTTTCCCTGCACCAAATAAATCTCCTACTACATTCATTCCAACCATTAAAGGCCCTTCAATAATGTGTAATGGCTTTTCATATTTCTGTCTGGCTTCTTCAATATCAATTTCAATAAAGTCAGTAACGCCTTTTACTAATGAATGAGAAATACGATCTTCTACTGTTCCACTTCTCCATGCTTCTTCTTTTGCCTCGCGCTCCACACTTGTACCTTTAAAGCCTTCAGCATGATTAATAAGCCGTTCGGTTGCATCATCTCTTCTATCCAGCAAAACATCTTCAACCAATTCTAATAATTCCTTTTCAATTTCATCATACACCTGTAATTGGCCGGGATTTACAATACCCATGTCCATTCCATGTTGAATAGCATGATATAAAAATGCTGCATGAATAGCTTCTCTTACATGATCATTACCTCTGAAAGAAAAAGAAACGTTACTCACACCACCACTTACTTTTGCATGAGGTAGATTTTCTTTTATCCATTTGGTAGCAAGGAAAAAGTCCAGTGCATTTTTACGATGTTCCTCCATCCCCGTTGCAACAGGAAATATATTCGGATCAAAAATGATATCCTGTGGAGGGAAATGCACTTGCTCTGTTAATATTTTGTATGCTCTGCTGCAAATGTCAATTCTTCGCTGTAATGAATCCGCTTGTCCGTTTTCGTCAAATGCCATTACAATTACAGCAGCACCATATTTGCGAACTATTTTTGCCTGCCTGATAAAATCTTCTTCTCCTCCTTTTAATGAAATGGAATTTACAATCGACTTACCCTGTGTACATTTTAATCCGGCTTCTATGGCTTCAAATTTTGAGGAGTCAATCATCAACGGAAGTTTTGCAATGTCAGGCTCTGATCCAATGAGTAATAAATAGCGTGTCATGGCAGCAATTGCATCAAGCATGCCTTCATCCATATTAATATCAATGGCCTGTGCTCCGCCTTCTACCTGATCGCGGGCAACACTTAATGCTTCTTCATATTTATCTTCTTTAATCAGCCGCAGAAATTTTTTCGATCCGGTAACATTGGTGCGTTCTCCAACATTCATAAAGTTGGATTCCGGACGAAGTGTAACAGCTTCCAAACCGCTTAATCGAAGATAAGGTTCCACGGAAGGAATTTTGCGTGGTGGTGTTTTACGTGCATGAGCTGCAATATGACGGATGTGTTCCGGTGTAGTTCCACAGCAGCCACCTATTATATTCAGAAATCCGCTTTGTAAAAAATCATCTACCTGCACACACATCTGATCCGGTGTTTCATCATACTCGCCAAACTGATTCGGCAAACCGGCATTCGGGTAGCATGAAATATAAAACGGAGCCTTCTCACTAAGCTCCTCCAGATACGGACGCATCTCTTTTGCACCAAGTGCACAATTTAATCCAACACTCAATAAATCTACATGAGAAACACTATTCAGAAATGCTTCTACTGTTTGTCCGCTCAATGTTCTTCCGCTTGCATCGGTTATCGTGCCGCTAATCATTATCGGAAGATTTACTTTCTTCTCTTCAAATACAGTTTGTACAGCAAACAATGCTGCCTTTGCATTGAGGGTATCAAAAATGGTTTCAATCAATATCAAATCTACACCACCGTCAATTAATCCTCTTACCTGCTCACTGTAAGCGTTTACTACTTCATCCCAGGTTACAGAGCGGTAGCCCGGATCATTCACGTCAGGTGATAAAGAAAGTGTACGGTTAGTTGGCCCTAAAGCTCCGGCAATATATTTTCCGAAGGAAGGAGACTCTTCCTCGTCGCCTCCAGTGGTAACTTTTGACTTTGATAATATATATTCTTTTACCGCTTCCTTTGCAATCCTGGCTGATTCAAAATTTAACTCATACGCCAGCTCTTCCATTTTATAATCAGCAAGCGAAATCTTTTGTGCATTGAAAGTATTTGTTTCAATAATATCAGATCCCGCCTGAAGGTATTCCAGATGAATTTCCTTTATAATGTCCGGACGTGTTAAAGACAGCAGGTCATTATTTCCTTTAAGATCATGTTTCCAGTCTGCAAAACGCTTTCCCCGGTAATCCTTCTCTTCCAGCTTATATTGCTGAATTATGGTACCCATTGCACCATCAATAATTAAAATTCGCTGCTCCAGCTCCTTTCTGATATCCATACTCTGCTTCGTTAATTAATGTACTTCAATATTTCAATTTTACTTTTTCCGTATTATCCTGATGCGATTAAATTTTTGCATTACAATTTATATATATACAGCACCATTTGCTTATCAAATAAAAGGCAAAAAAAAATCTCCCGAAACAAGTCGCGGGAGATTTATATAGAACTATTGTAATCCATATGAACTGCGACTTATCTTTCCGCAAAATCCTGCGGTAGGAAGTGCCACCGTTTGGCTTTGTTACGGTAATTCCGCAAAGCCATGGTTGGCAAGGTATCAACGGGCACAATCCCTCCACCTTTCTTGATAAGTAAACTTTAGTGTTTTAAAGAACGAGGTGCAAATATACTACAATTCTAAATGATACTTTAGCCACGTGAATCGAAAATATTACGCTCTCTTTAAGCCTTATGGCTACCTGTCGCAGTTTACTGATGAGGGCGGCCATCCCGGATTGGGGCAGCTCATTAATATTCCACGTGATGTTTATGCGGTAGGACGACTTGACCATGACAGTGAAGGGCTATTGTTACTTTCCAATGATAGGCAGCTGAATATAAAACTGCTGGATCCGGTTCAACAGCATTACCGTACTTATTGGGTTTTGGTAGACGGAGCTGTTTCAGAACTGGCATTGGAACGTCTTCGCAAAGGGGTGATCATCAGTCTTTCCGGAAGCCCTTATCATACCCTTCCGGCTAAAGCGCGTATTATGGAAGAGCCCGAACTTCCGGAAAGATCCGTTAAAGTAAGAGTAAGACAGCATATCCCAACTACCTGGATTGAACTCACTTTAACAGAAGGGAAAAACAGACAAGTACGACGAATGACAGCTATGGTGGGACACCCGACCCTTCGTCTGGTACGTTATGCCATTGAAGATTTTAACCTCGCCACTATGAAACCCGGTGAATTAATGGAATTGTCTGAAAAATTCGTCTATAAAAAACTAAAAATTACCTGATTTTTTTACATTTTTGAACGCTTTATAAAATCTATATTAATGAAGAAAATACTAGTTATTGCTGCAGTGCTGATAAATCAGCTTTCTGTTGCCCAGAATAAAATTACGCCTGAACTGCTTTGGAAGCTGGGCCGTGTAAGTGATCCGCAGTTATCGCCGGATGCAAAAACAGTAGTTTATGGTGTGCGCACCTTTGATGTGGCTGCCAATAAAGGACAGGGTGATATTTATATAATTGCCTCTGCCGGCGGTCTTGCCATGAAACTGGCTGCTGATCCTGCTGTTGATGAATCATCGGCAAGATGGCGCCCTGACGGAAAAAAAGTAGGCTTTCTGGCTGCCGATAAAAATGGTGATAATCAGTTGTTCGAAATAAATACGGATGGCACTGCAAGAACGCAAATCACTTCTGTGAAAGGCGGTATTAATATGTTTGGCTATGCAACACCTATGAATTATATATGGTATGCTGCTGATGTAAAACTGGATAAAAAACCAAGTGAGATATATCCTGATCTCCCCAAAACTGAAAACGCCAGAATCATTGATGGTCTAATGTACCGTCACTGGAATGCATGGGAAGATTATGCTTACAGTCATATTTTTATTACTCCTTATGCCGATGGTCAGCCTTCCGGTATGGCTACCGATATTATGGAAGGCGAACGGTTCGATAGTCCGTTACAGCCCTTTGGCGGTGATGATGATATTGCATTTTCTCCCGATGGAAAATCAATTTCTTATACTTGTAAGAAACTCAATGGAACAGCTTATGCAGTAAGTACCAACTCCGATATTTATATATATGATATTGCTGCTAAAAAAACCATGAATGCTACAGAAGGCATGAATGGCTATGATAATGCACCGGTATATTCTCCGGATGGAACAAAAATGCTTTGGTTAAGTATGGAAACACCGGGATATGAGTCTGATCGTAATCGTTTATTTATCTGGGATGCTGCAACAAAATCTAAAAAAGAATTACTCACTGCCTTTGATTACAGTGTAGATAAAGCTGCTTTTTCTGCCGATGGAAAGATGGTTTATTTTCTTGCAGGAATTAACGGAACGCATCAGTTGTTCAGTTATGATATGAATCCAAAATCAAAATTACCCTTGCGTCAGATTACAACTGATCAGGCTGATTATAATGAATTGCAGGTTGGTATGCTGAATAAAAAACCACATCTGATCACCAGCAGAACGGACATGACAAATCCTGCTGAGTTATTTATTGTGGATGCAACAACAGGTATAGCATCAGCTTTAACAACTACAAATGCTGCTACATGGGGAAGTATAAAGAAACCGAAAGTGGAGAAGCGTATGATTAAAACCAGTGATGGTAAAGACATGCTCACCTGGGTTATTTATCCTCCTGATTTTAATCCTGCTAAAAAATATAAAACGTTACTATTCTGTCAGGGCGGACCACAGAGTATCGTTAGTCAGGCTTTTTCTTACAGATGGAATTTCTCGTTAATGGCAGCTAATGATTACATCATAGTTGCTCCAAACAGAAGAGGTCTGCCTTCCTTCGGCGAAGCATGGAATGATGAGATAACAGGTGACTGGGGCGGACAGGCTATGACAGATTTACTTTCTGCAATTGATGATGTGAGTAAAGAGACCTACGTTGATAAAGACAGATTGGGTGCTATAGGTGCGAGTTTTGGCGGATATTCCGTTTATTGGCTGGCAGGACATCATAACAAACGCTTCAAAACATTTATTGCACATTGTGGTGTCTTTAATTTAGAATCAGAATTTGGTGCTACTGAAGAAATGTTTTTTGCAAATCATGATATGGGTGGTGCTTATTGGGATACGCCTACACCGAAAAGTTATGAAAAATTCAGTCCGCATAAATTCGTGAAAAACTGGGACACTCCAATATTAATTATTCATAATGAAAAAGATTTCCGTGTTCCTTTAAATCAGGGTATGGAAGCTTTTACGGCGGCACAAATGAACAATATCCCAAGTCGCTTTTTATATTTCCCTGATGAAGGACATTGGGTAACGAAGCCACAGAATAGTATTTTATGGCAACGGGTGTTTTTTGAATGGCTGGGAACAACATTGAAGTAGAATCAAGACATAAGTATCAATACAAAATACTTTTAAAAATGCAGGCTGAGGATTCAGTCTGCATTTTTTTGAATGATTTTCTAATTTATAATTTCGAATTTATAATTTATAATTTCCATTAGGGCGCATCCCTTCCTTCACTTCGCTCACTCAGGGTCAGGCTATACGCTGCAAATCCTCGCGAAAAGCAAAATTTCCTGTTAAACCTAATTTGCAAATCATCATTCTCTGCTCTCCTTCTCATTTCGTTAAAGCTGCGGGCTTTCCGCTTCTATCCTTTGCGCGGAATTTAATCCACTTATTAATACTGAATTATCGGAATAAATTATTTGCTCCAGCCAATTTCACTGATTTGTAACTAGTCAGTTTTGTAATATGCTTCCTATCATTCATCTTTAAATTGCAAGCCGATATGGCAGACATTAGCGTTTATTGAATAATTATTTTCCTCTCCTCGGATAATCCACTCGTTGTTTCTCTGATAGAAATAAAATACAACCCCTTACTGAAAATACTTAAATCCAAATTTCGGGCATTAATTATTGGCTGATTTAAAACCTCTCGACCAGTTAAATCATAAAGTAGCACTGTAAAATGCGCATCTATCAGATTGTCATTTGGAACGTGGCTGGTTTTTTTGACAGGTTGTAAATGTAGTAATGATAATAAATATTTGCAAGGTTGAACTGAAACGGAAGCAGGCAATGCTGAGGAGCAACCTGGCAGGGATAGGTTCACCC
>JANOBN010000326.1:0-3840 GCA_031411675.1 Bacteroidota bacterium
ATGAGTCATGAAATTCGTACACCGATGAATGGTATTCTGGGTTTTGCAGATTTACTTACCGATTTATGTGACGACCCGCAGCAACTGGAATATCTTACTCAAATAAAAAACTCCGGAGATACCTTGGTGGTTTTATTGAATGACATTCTTGATTTTAATAAAATTGAACATGGTAAATTAAATATTGAAAAAGTAAATTACCGCTTCCGTAAAGAGGTAGAAAACTGGTTGTCGCCTTATCGGTTACAGGCAAAAGAGAAAGGACTGCAATTTGATCTGTTCATTGATTCCACTATTCCTGAATTTATTGAAGGTGACCCTTTCCGTACACGACAGTTGCTGGTTAACTATGTTTCCAATGCTCTGAAGTTTACCAATGAGGGTATTATTAAGGTGGTAATAGCATGTGATTTACTTCGTGATGATCAAGTAATGATTAATTTCAGAATTTGTGACACAGGTATAGGCGTTCCACCGGAAAAACAAACGCTGATTTTTGAATTGTTTACACAGGCTGATGAATCCACAACACGTAAGTATGGAGGAACCGGTTTAGGGTTGGCCATAAATAAAAATTTAGCGATGCTGATGGGCGGTGATTCCGGCGTTACCAGTCCGGGTATGCTAAGCTATCAATATGGCACCCCGGGTTCTGACTTCTGGTTTACTATTAAAACGAACAGAGGCAAAGCAATGCCGTTATCGCCCGATACAAATAAATCTGAAAATGGCTTAAGCCGTTTTGATGTAGCTCCACGAATATTAGTGGCAGAAGATAATCTGGTTAATCAGATGCTGATTAAAAAGATACTCGCTAATATGAATTGTGAAATAACATTGGTGGATAATGGCAGAGAAGTTATAGAATTGCTGGAAAAAGAAAGTTATGATGCCCTACTATTGGATATTCAGATGCCGGTAATGGATGGTTATCAGGCCACTGAAATTATCAGGAATTCATCTACCTGTAAAGATATTCCGATTATTGGAATCAGCGCAAATGTATATAGAGAGGATATTGATAAAAGTTTATCCGTTGGCATGAATGCTCATATTGGCAAACCTTTTAAAGCAAGCGAATTGTTTAGCGTTCTTAATGATCTTGTGCCACGCCCGATGCAAAAAAGTATTTAAGTCCAATCATCATTGAATTTACCCGCGAGTTAATTCACTTACTTTCTGCTTCTAAGTTGATTAGCAAGTTCAGCCATTTTAACAGCGGTAATAGCTGCTTCTGTTCCTTTATTTCCATACTTACCTCCTGAACGATCTGCAGCCTGCATCAATGTATCAGTTGTTAGCACTCCGAATATTACAGGAATATTGTGTTTAATGCTGATGTCCGTTAATCCATGAGCTACAGCTGAACAGATAAAATCAAAATGCCGTGTTTCTCCCTGAATTACACAGCCCAGACATAAAATAACATCAAATATGTTTTTTGAAGCAATCATTGCCGCCGCCGCAGTTAGTTCAAAACTTCCGGGTACACTAAACTGCTCAATGTTTTGTTCAACTGCTCCACAATTCAGCAGTGCAGAAATGGCTCCTTCATTTAGTTTTCCGGTAATGTCATTATTCCACTCCGATGTGATAATGGCAAAACGATAGCCGGAAGCTGAAGGCATATCAGCAGCATTGTAAGCAGAAAGGTTATGGTTTGCGGTGGACATTTTTTTTAATGCTTTATTTAAAGTTCATTCCTAAGAAAAAAGCAACCGTTTTTGGTTGCTTTTCTTCTGTAAGATTTAGATTTCTTAGTTTCCTGCCATTGCTTCGGCACGACCAATATATTTATCAATATCTTTAGCCTCGGTTGCATTCGGGAAATCAGTTTTGATTTGATTATAAAGAGCAAGACTGGATTTGTAATCTTTCTTTATTTCATAAACCATAGCTGTTTTCATTAAAAACAAAGGGCGGGTAAAATTATTTTCATCCCAGTCGGCTGCTTTTTTGTAGAAAGAAAGTGCCTCATCGGTATTTCCTAATTCAAGATTTGCACTTGCAATTCCACCTAAAGCCAAAGCACCGGTAATATCATCCTCAGCATCGTAAGCTTTTAATGTTTCAATGGCATTTTTAGGGTCTCCTTTTTTAAGATAGCTCATACCCAGATAATAGTGAGCCAGATTACCTGATTGTGAAGAGCCATAATTTTCTGTAATCTCTTTAAAGCCCGGAAAGCTGCCATCACCTTTTATAGCCAGGTCGATAGAATCTTTGCTGAAGTACTGTTCTGCAACATACATCTCTTTGCGGGCATTCTCTTCCTGTGGCTTCACAATAAATTGCTGGTATCCCAGATATACTGCCAGCACTCCAACAATAGCACCTGTAATTATGGTCAGGCTACGTTTATTATCCGTAACATATTTTTCAGCTTTTCCAATGCTCTCTGAAATGTCGATGTTGTCTTCTTTTTTCTGCGTCATTAGGGGTTAATTTTTACGAGCCGCAAAGATACTTTTATTTTTTAAACGGAAAAGCCTGATTTTCAATCATTGCTTACCTGCCGCTGTTTTATTTAATCCGGATGTCAAATCAGCGGCAATTTTGGTACAGGCAATGTCAATTAACCGGTAAACCCTTTCAAATGCCTCAGGCTTATCGTAATAAGGGTCAGGCACCACGGCATCGTCCTCTCCCGCATAAGTTCGTAATAAGTGAATTTTGGCAAGATGAGCCGGATTTTCGGTCATTCTTCTTACATCTCTTTGCACTTCCTCATCCATGGTAAAGATTAAATCAAACTTTTTAAAATCTTCTGTGGTTATAAGTTTGGCCCGCTGACCGGAGATATCTATTCCATGTTTCCGGGCAACGGCTATGGAACGCGGATCGGGTGGGTGTCCGGCATGACCTCCGTAAGTACCTGCGGAATCGACTATAAAATCACCTTCCGTTTCTGCTAACAGGCCGGCCATAATGCCTTCCGCTAAAGGAGAGCGGCAGATATTTCCCAGACAAACCATAAGAATTTTCATACCTTCAATTTTAAATGCTTATCAATTGACGCTAAATGGGAATCAACAAAAAAGCCCGTAACAGTTATGCTCCGGGCTCTTAGTAGGTTGGTTAAATTTATCTTGAAAGGTTGATTCTTTTTTGAAGATCAAGCACCTGTGTTTTGAATTTTTTATCTGTATCCATCAAATTGTTTACTGTACGGCAGGCATGTAATACTGTTGCATGATCCTTTCCGCCACAATGTAATCCAATATTTGATAATGACGATTTAGTAAATTGTTTTGAGAAATACATCGCCAGCTGACGTGCCTGAACTACTTCACGCTTACGTGTTTTGCTTTTCAGCATCTCTAATGGAAGTTCAAAATAATCACATACAATTTTCTGAATGTAATCAATAGAAATTTCATGAACTGTATTCTTTACAAACTTATCAATCATCTGTTTAGCCAGCTCAATGGTGATTGGCTTTTTGTTTAATGATGACTGTGCGATAATGGAGATCAAAGCACCTTCCAGCTCTCTGATATTTGAAGTGATACTTAAAGCAATATATTCAGCAATGTCGTTAGGTAGTTCAATTCCATCAACATACATTTTCTTTTTAAGGATGGCAATTCTTGTTTCCAGATCCGGAACTTGTAAATCAGCAGCAAGCCCCCATTTAAAACGCGACAATAAACGTTGCTCCATTCCCTGAAGATCAACAGGAGGTTTATCGCAAGTAAGAATTATTTGTTTGTTGTTCTGATGTAAATGATTGAAAATCTGGAAGAATACATCTTGCGTTTTTTCTTTACCCGCAAAAAACTGAATGTCGTCAATGATCAGCACGTCAATCATTTGATAAAAGTGTACAAAATCATTTTG
>JANOBN010000327.1:0-1999 GCA_031411675.1 Bacteroidota bacterium
GTACCGGGAACTACAACGTATACCTGGACTGTACCTGGAACAGCAACAATTACCAGCGGTCAGGGCACTAAGATTATTACTGTTGACTGGAACACAACTCCAGTAGTAGGACAAATCATAAGTGTGAAGGCAATTAATAACTGTGGAACAAGTGCTACTCGATTACTAAGTGGTATTAGTGTGAACAGTGTGAATTGTGTAAGGCTGAGTGATGCAGGAGAAAACAGTGCACTTCAATTGAACGCATGGCCAAATCCAACACAAGGTGAACTAAACCTGAGCTTTACTTTAGTGAAAGATGGTAACTACACTATTAAATTAACAGATGTGACGGGCAGAGTTATCGATGCAATTGTTGAAGGTGGCAAATCAGGTCAGCTACAACGTACATTAGATCTCAGCACATATGCGAGTGGAATTTATTTCCTCGTGATAGAAACCAGCACAGATATTCAGAAGATCCGCGTATTGGTAGAATAACCTAACCTAACCTTTATTGCGATAATAGGACAGCCCTGCCGGAAGGTGGGGCTGTTCATTTTTGGTAAGTGCGTGGATTCAATTTTTTAAAGTGCCATGATCATTTTTAATACTTGATTATGAATCCAATTTTTCCGTCATTATAATATATGCCTTTATATACGAAAGACTTTAGTTGTAGACTTTATTCTACATGCTTCGCCAAAAAATAAGAAAGTAGAATTCCTGTCTAAATCAGCTGATTTCCCGATTTAGACCATTTCATTTTTTTGGTGAAAGCAACAGATTTTCGGGTAAAAAACTTTCTAATTAATGCAAAGGGTTTGTCAAGTCTTTTTTTTAGTGAAAACCCCTCCCTTGCCAAAAAAATGCTTTCGCCAAATATTAATGAAGATTCGCCCATCGGCGCTTTAAATTGCTCTCTCAAATAAGAATAAAGTGTGTGGAAAGTAGAGTGAAGAATAGATCCAAATGTTTTCAGCAAGCAGAATTGGAGAGAGGAGAGCGTGAGGCAGATGATTGGAAAATTCACTGAAAACCCAATGAAGTAACCACGGCTAAGAATAATTCTTCAAAGCCCCGAAATAAATACAATGCAGCCAACTGCATGTCTTGCTTCCGCCTCCGGCGTTTATCATAGCACCTCAATATTGTAGGTGCCTTCCGCATTTTAAGCCTCCATCTCGAAAAAACAAAAACAAACAAATAGCTTATCATGAAAACAACTTTCTACTCTTTAAAACCGGGTTCTCAGACAACACGATGTTGTGCCGACTTCCATCGCTGGCTTAGTACGCTGGCCATCATGTTAATTTTATTGCTAAGCGTTAATGTGGTGCAGGCACAAACGGCATCAGCAGTTTGGTCTGGTGTAGCTAACCTGAATGGTGCAGACGTTGGAAATTTAACTACTTCTCCAATCACTATTAGTTCATCAGTAAGTTCGCTTACCACATCCTCAAACGGAGCGTCTGCATCTAGTTGGACACAAAATAATTCTCGAAGTACAAGTGATTATTTCGAGTATTTAGTTACGGCAAATGCCGGATCAAAGCTTAGTATAACCAATGTATCTTTAAAACGATCAAGAAGTAATAATGGTCCTGTTAGTGGAGCAGCTTATTATTCTTTAGATGGAACAACGTTCACTCAAATAGGGAGTGATTTTTCTGTTTCAACTACTGAGGGTACAGTTACTAGTCCTGTAACAATTACCGTTAATTCAGGAATAACCATGATTCTTCGTGTGTATGGTTGGAATTCCAGCGGAAGTAGTGGAACTTATAGAAATAAGGACGTAACTATTTCAGGAACGTATTGTACTCTTCCTGTAATCACTGCTCAACCAGTCGCATTAAATAGATGCGCAGGAACATCGGCAACTTTTTCAGTTACTGCAACTGGTGCCACATCTTATCAATGGAGAAAAGCAGGATCAAATATCAGTGGAGCTACTTCATCTTCTTATAATATTCCTTCTGTTGCTGTTGCCGATGCTGCTAACTATGATGTAGTCGTT
>JANOBN010000328.1:0-2153 GCA_031411675.1 Bacteroidota bacterium
GGTGAATGTGACATCATGAAAGTGAGCCAATTCGCCAATGAAGAAATTGCCGCATTCTCTCCATCAGCTAATTGGCTCACTTTCATGATGTCACATTCACCTCATTGGCTAATTTGCTAATCAGCTAATTTGCTAATTGAAAAAAAATATTTAATAGTTCATTTACTTGATGCTGTAAGCAAGTATCGGGATACTAATAAAAATATGTCAAATATTGTTGCAATAGTAGGCAGACCGAATGTTGGAAAGTCGACTTTATTTAATCGTTTAACTGAATCACGTAAGGCCATTGTTGATGAAACATCCGGTGTAACGCGTGACCGGCATTATGGAAAGTCAGAATGGAATGGCCGGGCATTCTCTGTAATAGATACCGGCGGATATATTCATCAGAGTGATGATGTGTTTGAGAAAGAAATTCAAAGACAAGTTCAGCTTGCTATTGATGAGTCAGATGTTATTTTATTTGTTGTAGATGCATTTGATGGTTTAACGGATCTTGATAAAGATGTAGCCAAAATGTTGCGTAAAGCAAGCAGGCCAATTATGGTTGTTGCCAATAAAGCTGATAATGCAATGCGACAGAATGCTACAGGTGAATTTTATGCTCTTGGACTAGGTGATGTTTACGCATTATCATCTATCAATGGAAGCGGCACAGGTGAATTACTTGACGATCTGGTGAAAAAATTTATCAAGCCTGATGAAGAAGAATTAGACCTTCCCAAACTGGCTATCATTGGTCAGCCTAATGTAGGTAAATCATCGTTGCTTAATGCTCTGATTGGTGAAGAGCGCACAATCGTCACACCATTAGCAGGCACCACACGCGATACTATTTACACCAGATACAATAGTTTTGGTTTTGATTTTTTTCTGATTGATACTGCCGGGCTGCGTAAAAAGAGAAATGTTTCAGAAGATATAGAATTCTATTCTGTGATGCGTTCTATAAGGGCGATTGAGGAATCCGATGTTTGCCTTATTTTATTGGACGCCACCAATGGAATTACTGCACAGGATATAAATATTTTTCATCTTATTGAACGAAACAATAAAGGTGCTGTGGTAATTGTAAATAAGTGGGATCTGATGGAAAAAGATACCAATTCCACTAAGAAATTTGAAGCAATGATCCGTGAAAAGCTGGCTCCGTTTGTTGATGTTCCGATCATCTTTACTTCTGTAACGGAGAAGCAGCGGATACATAAAGCATTGGAAACGGCGCTTTTGGTTTATAAAAATAAAATTCAAAAAATTGCTACCAGTAAGCTAAACAAAATAATGTTGCCTTATATTGAAAATAATCCTCCACCATCAATAAAGGGGAAAACCATTCATATTAAGTACATCACTCAGCTAGCTGCCAGTTCACCGACGTTCGCTTATTTCAGCAATGTTCCTCAATATATTAAAGATCCTTATAAAAGATTTCTGGAAAATAAAATGCGGGAACATTTCGACTTTACCGGTGTCCCCGTTACTATATTTTTCCGCCAGAAGGATAACTGACAGAACATATATTTTTCTGTTTCTTATATTTTACTTTTAAATAACTGCTGATTAGTTTAGCTCTTTGTAAAAAGAACAGCTTAAAAAACTATTTATGATTAGTCTATTGGTCTTTTATTAAAAATGATGTATCCCAGATGAAACATAAATGTTACCGGCTTTTCATTATCCTCATAATAATTAAGACTTAGGCTTATTGGGCCTATTGGGCTGTTGTAAACAACGTTTGCTGATCCAATAAAAAATATTCTTCTGAATCCTTCATCATATCCGGCACTTTGATCTTCATTACGGACAATAGAACGAAAAGGCTGAAACAAATAGGTTTCAATTCTTAAATCAACATTTGTGAAAATATTGAAGATGGGACGTAAACCCATTCCCACAAAATTCTGAGCCCGGAAATTTTCAAGGAATAGTGTCCGGCTTTCCTGTGTAGGATAAAAAGCAGAAGCAGCAAGAACAGAACCGGTATAATTAGCAAACAATGGTTGATCACTTACCATTGCATCCGCAAAAAATCCTAACTGCAATTTTCCAAACCTTTTAAAATAATTTTCATAGGCTATGCGGAACTGTGGCCAGTCATGGTTATTGCTGGTAGTATCACGAATGGTATTGGTTGAACCTGGAATTGTTTT
>JANOBN010000329.1:0-6425 GCA_031411675.1 Bacteroidota bacterium
TGCTTCTGGAGTGGTTTCTGAGCCGGAATTACAGGAAGCTAAAAGCATAATAGCCATTGAACCTGCAATTGGAATAAGTTTCGTGATTTTCATATTGGTTATATTTTGGCGCTAAAGTAACATGCTAATATGAGCTGGTTAATGACCTGAGTCATAAAAGATAGTTGACTTGAATCATGATCTTTTAAGTTTTCCTTGCCTGATTTACTGAAAAGGAAGTTTTAAAATATCTGGCTCAGTAATGAATGGTTAATTATATTAAAATATGATTTTAATCATCCCTTACTAGTAAATAGGTCATTTTTTTATAAAAGCAAGCCTGATAGTTTTGCCCATATATTATAAAGCAAAAATTTTGTTAAATGTGGGTTATACTCAATAAAACCAAACTATGAAAAAAATAATTTTAATTGCCTCCGTTGTCCTGTTTACTTACGCTTGTTCAGATAATAAGCCGGCCGCAGAAGAGGCCTCAGGCACCCAAACCTCTAAAGATTTGTTTGATCAGGGAAAGGCCGAGGCTCCTGCTGAGGCAATTCCTGCAAATGATAAAGGAATCGGAAAATTTACCAGTGTACCTTTAGATGCTAAGCTAAATGTAAAGATGGCTGCAACCGGAAGCGGTGTATATGATCTTAAATGTTCAGCTTGTCATAAATTATCTGATGAAAAAGTTGTAGGTCCGGGCTGGAAAGATGTTACCACAAGAAGAAAGCCGGAGTGGATTATGAACTTTGTTACTAATGTGGATGAAATGATTGACAAAGATCCTAATGCTCAGGCCATGCTGGAAACATGTATGGTTCGTATGCCAAATCAGAATTTAACTGATGAGGATGCAAGAGCAGTATTGGAATTTATGCGTAAGAACGACGGAGTAAATTAATAGTCAACCAACTTTAAATTATATATATATGAATCATTATAGAAAAGTATTTGCTTTTGGGGTTTTGGCCCTTGTTTCAACTTTTGTTATGCAAAGTTGCAAACCTAAAAACGTTGCTTCTGTTGTTTCCGGTGATGCCGCATCTAAGGCATATGTAGCGCCCGGAAAACATGATGAGTTTTACAATTTTGTATCAGGAGGATTTAACGGACAAATGGCAGTTTACGGACTTCCTTCAGGACGTTTATTAAGAATCATTCCTGTGTTTTCTACCTTCCCGGAGAACGGTTATGGTTTTAGTGAAGAAACCAAACCTATGCTTCAGACATCTGCCGGTTTTGTTCCATGGGACGATTTACACCACACCGAACTTTCACAAACCAATGGTGAAGTAGATGGAAGATGGGTATTTGGTAATGGAAACAATACACCAAGAGTTGCACGTATCGATTTAAAAACATTCCGCACCGTTGAGATTATTGAATTACCTAACAGCGGTGGTAATCACTCTTCCCCTTTTATTACTGAGAATACAGAGTACGTAATTGCAGGAACACGTTTTAGTGTACCAATGGGCGACAATACCGATGTTGCTATCGATACTTATAAAAAGAACTTTAAAGGAACAGTAAGTTTCATCAGTGTTGATCCAAAGGATGGCAATATGAAAATCGCCTTTCAATTGATGTTACCCGGGGTAAACTTCGATTTAAGTCATGCCGGAAAAGGTCCATCACATGGTTGGTTTTTCTTCTCCTGTTATAATTCAGAGCAGGCAAATACGTTGTTAGAGGTAAATGCTTCACAACGCGATAAGGATTTTATTATGGCGGTTAACTGGAAGAAAGCAGAAGAATATGTTAAAGCCGGAAAAGGAACAAAGCAAAAAGCAAGATATGCTCACAATTTGTTAAATGAAAGTACTCATACTGTTGAATCAACAATGCAATCAGAAGTGCTGATGCTCGATCCTGTGGAATTGAAAGATATCGTTTATTTTATTCCTTGTCCGAAATCCCCACATGGATGTGATGTAGATCCAACAGGTGAATATATTGTTGGTAGTGGTAAACTGGCAGCTCTGATTCCTGTGTTCTCCTATACAAAAATTCAAAAAGCAATAGCTGATAAAAAATTCGATGGCGATTATGATGGTATCCCTGTTATCAATTATGAAGCAGCGTTATATGGTGAGGTTAAAAAACCGGGTCTTGGACCACTTCATACTGAATTTGATGGAAATGGTAATGCATATACATCATTCTTCGTTTCATCTGAAATCGTTAAGTGGAATATAAAAGACTTAAAAGTTTTAGATCGCACTCCTACTTTTTATTCAATTGGTCACTTATGTGTTCCGGGTGGAGATTCACGTAAACCATATGGAAAGTATGTTATAGCATATAATAAAATTACTAAAGACCGATATTTACCAACAGGACCTGAATTGACTCAAAGTGCTCAGTTATTTGATATCTCAGGGGATAAAATGCAGTTGATACTTGATTTTCCTACAACAGGTGAACCACATTATGCTCAGGCATGTCCTGCTTCTTTGTTAGAGAAAAATTCAATAAAGTTCTTCAAGATAGAAGAAAATATGCACCCTTATGTTGCCAAAGGCGAAAAGATGGCAAAGGTAGTTCGTGAAGGAAATAAAGTTCATGTTTATATGACAGCTATTCGTTCTCACTTTGTGCCTGATAATATCGAAGGTGTTAAAATGGGTGATGAAGTGTATTTCCATGTAACAAATCTGGAACAAGATTGGGATGTACCACATGGTTTTGCCATTAAACATGCAAACAATGGCGAGATTTTAATTATGCCGGGTGAAACACAAACCCTTAAATGGATTCCGGATCGTGTGGGTGTTGTGCCAATGTATTGTACCGATTTCTGCAGTGCACTTCATCAGGAAATGCAAGGCTATGTAAGAGTTTCTCCGGCTGGAAGTAGTGTTCCGATATCATTTAGTACAGGTAAGAAGTCTGCGGAAGTAGCGGAAACTAAATAAAATTACAATGTTTTAGATAATACAGGAGGGTAGTACTGAAACCGGTACTATTCTCCTGTTTGTTTTTAAATTAATTTATTATGATGGAAAATACCAGTAAAGTAAAATTATCGGGGTTAACAAAGGTGATAACCGTGATCTGCGTTTTAGCAATGATAGCAGTGCTGAAAGTGCCGTTGTGGTCTATTGATTTAATTGCACCGCAATATCCGGAAGGGTTACAACTTAAAATTTTTCCACATGGTTTAGGCGGTGATGTAGAGGTGATTAATGGGTTGAACCATTACATTGGCATGAGAACACTTCATAATGAAGATTTCCCTGAATTTACCCTGTTGCCTTATATTATTGGAGGCTACGCTGCATTAGGACTACTTGTGTTATTATTCAACAAACGAAAAGTTTTTAATGCATGGGTAATTCTTTTTATCGTAATTGCTGTTACGTCTATGATTGATTTCTATAAGTGGGAATACCAGTACGGTCATGAATTAAATCCTGATGCGCCTATAAAGGTTCCCGGTATGTCGTATCAGCCTCCTTTGATTGGATATAAACAATTGCTTAATTTTAGCGCATATTCAATGCCGGATATAGGGGGATGGATATTTATCGGCGTAGGTGTATTATTAGTATCAGCATTTTATATGGACTTCAGAAAGCACAGAAAAATGAAAAAAATGCAAGTGAATAATCAGGGGGCTAAGGTGATGACTGCAATGATGATTTTTTTTCTGTACTCCTGCAGCAGCGGCCCTCAACCTATTAAATACGGCTCTGATAATTGTGATTTTTGCAAAATGACAATTGTTGATGACCGTTTCGCCACTGAATGTATTAATACAAAAGGAAAAGTATTTCGCTTTGATGATGCACATTGTATGATCACTTTTCTAAAAAATCGTGGAATATGGCGCAATGAATTGGCTGGGGTTTATTTTGCTGATTTTGAGAAAAAAGGACAATGGTTGAAGTCGGATCAGGCATTTTTGTTGGAAAGTGAAGCGCTGCGCAGCCCGATGGGAGGGAATATTGCCGCATTTTCGAGTAATGCAAGAAGAGTGGAGATGATGAAAGAGTTTTTAGGTAAAGAATTATTATGGACAGATATAAATCCGATTACTCCTTAAAATATCTGTTAATTTTTATTTTTCTCGGGATTATATTTTCTGAGGATCTTTCTGCTAAATCGTGGTTTGTCAGAAAGGAAAATAAATCTTCCGTGAAGCAAGCAATCGCTTCTGCATCTTATTATGATACTATTTATGTTTATCCCGGATTGTGGAAGGAAGGAAATTTACTGATAACAAAACCACTGGTGCTAATCGGTGTTAAACGACCAATACTGGATGGCGAATTGAAATGTGAATTAATAACTATTCGATCATCCTATGTCACAATTGAAGGATTCGACTTAAAAAACTCTGCACATTCAAGTCTGAATGATTATGCAGGAATTAAAATTGTAGGAGCAGATAATATTGTTATTCGCAATAATCATTTAGTGAATATGTTTTTTGGTATTTACTTTCAGGAATGTAATAATGGTATTGCTGAGAATAATAAACTATTGTCAAATGGCGTACAAGAGTTGCAATCCGGAAATGGCATTCATTGCTGGAAATGCGACAGTATGATTATTATCGATAATAGTATAAAAGGTCATCGAGACGGTATTTATTTTGAGTTTGTAACTAATTCTCAGATAACCAGAAATTATAGTCATCAGAATGTTCGATACGGACTGCACTTTATGTTTTCGCATCATAATGATTATACCAGTAACATCTTTGAGAAAAACGGATCAGGTGTTGCAGTAATGTTTACTCATCATGTAAGAATGGTTAATAACACATTCAAAGACAATTGGGGCGGGGCATCCTATGGAATACTTTTAAAAGAGATATCAGATAGTTATATTGATCATAATGTTTTTGCAAATAATACTGCCGGAATATATATGGAAGGATGCAACAGAACTGTTATAGTATCCAATACTTTTGAGAATAATGGAAGTGCTTTGCGGATTCAGGCAAGCTGTGATGATAATACCGTGAAAGGCAATAATTTTATGGGTAATACTTTTGATGTAAGTACTAATGGAGAAGTTATTCTGAATCATTTTTCACGTAACTACTGGGATAAATATGAAGGCTACGACCTTAACCGTGATGGAACCGGCGATGTACCTTTTCACCCTGTAAGTATGTATGCAATGATCATCGACAGGATTCCTGCAGCAGCCATGTTCTTAAGAAGTTTTGTAGTAAGTTTGATGGATAAATCAGAAAAGGCAATTCCAAGTCTAACCCCGGAACACTTCATCGATATTTCCCCACAAATGCGACCGAATAATTTATGATCGTTACTGAAAATCTAAGTAAAAGCTACGGAAAAGTTAAGGCATTAATAGATGTTTCTATAACTTTTGATAAAGGACAAGCAATCACTCTTATTGGTCCAAATGGTTCCGGCAAAACTACTTTGATAAAATGTCTGCTGGGATTGGTCATTTCTGACACTGGTAGTATCCTGTTTGCCGGAGAAGATATTAAGGGTGGTTATCAATATCGTAACAAAATCGGCTATATGCCTCAAATTGGCCGGTATCCGGATAACATGACCATCGCTCAGATATTTGAATTAATGCTTGACCTTCGACAAAAGAAAATGAATGAAGTGGATCATGAGCTTATTGAATCTTTTGGCCTCGATAATATGATGAGTAAAAGAATGCGAACTCTTTCAGGAGGAACACGACAGAAAGTAAGTGCTGCAATTGCATTTATGTTTAATCCTGAAGTTTTGATTCTTGATGAACCAACAGCTGGTCTAGATCCTGTGGCATCTGAAGTGTTAAAAGAAAAAATTAAAAAAGAAAAGGAACAGGGAAAATTAATCATTGTATCATCACATATCCTTAGCGATCTCGATGAACTTATTACTCAGATTGTTTACTTACAAGAAGGAAAAATATATTTTCAGAAATCGATTGAGCAGTTGAGAAGTGATACCGGGGAAGAAAAATTGTCAAAGGCTATTGCCAGTGTAATGAAACATAATTCCATTCGCAATGATTAAGATGATCCGTTATATTATTGTAGATATCCTTCGCAATAAGGTGGTGATGGCTTATTTAACATTGTTACTGTTGCTAACATTAAGTATTCTGAATCTGGAAGACAATCCTTCCAAAGGATTATTGAGTATGCTCAATATAATACTTATAATAGTTCCATTGGTAAGTTTGATTTTCAGTACCATCTACATGTATAATTCTTCAGAGTTTATTGAGTTACTTTTATCGCAACCGGTAAAACGGCGCAGTTTGCTTTTAAGTATTTTTTCCGGTTTATCCATCTCTTTGGTTATTGCATTTGTGGTTGGCGCAGGAATTCCATTATTACTGTTGGAAGGTACATCTACTGCCTATGCAATGTTATTTGCCGGAATTGCACTAACAGTTTGTTTTGTTGCTCTTGCTGTTTTGGGCTCGGTAATAACAAGAGATAAAGCAAAGGG
>JANOBN010000330.1:0-4663 GCA_031411675.1 Bacteroidota bacterium
TGATGATGAAAGATTTATTAATTACTTCCTGTTTTTTTATAATCTGTAATACATAAGAACCCGGCTGGCAATTGCTCAGGTCAATAAAATGCTGATTTTGATTAAAAGAATGATATCGCGTAGTGCCTGATATATCCACAATTCTTATTTCAGGAATTTCATCATAGTCGTTGTCATTAATATATATATAATTGGCGGCAGGGTTAGGGTATAATAAAATGGAAGATGATTTGTCATATTTTACATTCACCCATTTTGAATGCGTGTATTTTCCGTCGATATCAACTTGCCTTAACCGGTAATACGAATTTCCTGCAAGCGGTTTTTTGTCTGTAAGAGAGTAGCTCGTGATGGTGCTGCTGTTTTCTGCACCTTCTACTGTTCCGATTTCTTCGGGGTTTTTAAGATCAGAGGAACGTTCCACCACAAAATAATCATTGTCTTTTTCTGAAGCTGTTATCCATGCCAGTTCCACGACATCCCCTTTTTTTGTTGCCGTAAAGGAGAGCAATTCAACAGGCAATGGGGATTGCCCGTTTGCCATTGCCCAGATTCCACTTGCGGGAATACCCGGTATAGTTACTGAGTTCGCTCCTGTTGTCTGTCCTGCAATTGGCGGATCCCAAAGTGAGGTTCCTGTATTAAAACGATGTGATCGTAGTTGCGCTGGATTATTATAAGGCACTATTGGTAATTCTCCGGAATCATAGGATAATGTTAAATCAGCAGATGCTATTCCTGTATAAAGGGTGTTCCAGTATCGGTCAGCAGTAGCATCTCTGTTATCAGGAAGCAAACCGCTTGCACTGGCCAGATTGGTTACAGTTGCCGGCCAGGGCTGGTTGTCGCTGCCGGTATGATAAGTTGCCAATGATGCTGTGTTTGCAGCACCACTATTTACACCAAGTGTCATTGGAATATAGCCGGTTGAATTGTATCCGAATGGGACAATAAAGTTTCCTGCAACTGAACCGGTCTCCCATTTTACAACGCCACTAAAATCCTGTGCCTCACTTTTTATATATCCATTGGTTCGGACGATTCCTGTTGTGGCATTATTTTCAATGGTGATGGTTCGTCCACCATTAACTACCGGTGTAGAGGAATTGATAAGATTTAACTCACCATTGGTCATCTTGAGCTGCGTTCGTATATATATCGCTGTTGTTGCTGAAGGAGAGTTTGTAGGATAAACCCATGTGGTATTAGCAGCTCCGGTATGATTGATTTCAAGAATTCCATATTTATGCTGAGTCAATGTTGCAATACCTGTGTTTATTCCGGTTAATTGTTTTGTTGCACCTCCGTATAATTCAACTGTACTATTAGCATCCAGCGAATAGTTCATATTGCCGGCATTACTGATGGCTGCAAAAGTTGAGTTGTTGTAAAGACCTGCTATATGTTGCGTTTTAAGCCGGCCACCACCGGCTACCGATACTCCTGAATTTGCTGCAATAGCATTCGAAAATAATTGTGCGGCACGTAATGCAAGAGTTCCGCCATTACTCACTGTAAAATAATCAGTATTCGCAGCAGCATGCGATGCAACCTGAATATTTCCAAGCACTACATCAAGCAATGTTCCATTAGCAACATTTTGCTTTACCTGTTGTATATCATGTCCGTTAAAACGGGTGAAGTTCATTGTTCCAATTCTCTTGTAATTAAGTTGTCCGAAAACAGTACCTGTGCCTGCAAGCCCCCGTGTGATACTTCCCGAAGGTCCATAGGTAATTGATCCACCGGAAAGATTTAAAACATTGGTAGCACCACCGGCTTTTGTATTATTACAGAAATTGATAACACCACCGGAATGAGTAAAATTATTATTTACATTAACATTAACAACATCTGTTGATAGTGCAGTATCATTATGCAGATAAAAAGTTCCACCGGAAACAGTAAGTGTATTGTTGAAAGATACATTCGCATTTCCTTTATCACCTTTAAGCGTAAATGTTCCACCGTTAATAGTGGTGGCGCCATTGATTGTAGCATCCAATGTTCCGTTAAGTTGTGAAAGAACTGTTGTGCCTCCACTAATTGCAACCGGTCCGTTTACATTCAGCGTAACACTATGGGCATTGATTCCGGTGCCCGGATAAACATTAAAATAATTGGAACCATTGCTGATCGTGATTCCATTTCCAATAGTAATATTTTCATTACCCGATCCCATATTCGAGCGGAATTCGCCCGTGCTGCCTCCCCCAATCGTAAATGTTCCACCAATATTTGCTATCAGAGAAGTAGTATTAGGATTGCCTCCCAATTCAGCCATACCTGCCAGTGAAAAATCATTGGAGAATGAATTAAAATTTACAAGAAGATCATTTGTTAAAGAAAGTGATACCACACCATTAGTACTGTTGCAACCAAAGTGCAATGCAAAAGGACCTCCTGTATAATTAATAGTATTCCCGGTGAAAGTTGCGGAACCGGCATCAGCAGAATTGGTATTATATATTCCGTAAAAGAAAGAATTTACTAATTGAGCTATTGTTGTGAAATTAAAAGTAATACTTCCCGCACCATCTCTTATACAATGCATCCAACCCAGATTATCGAGTACTACATAGCCACCGTTAAAAGTAAAGTTGCCATCACCCTGATAAACACCATAAAAATAGGAAGGCAAACTAGTTACACGCATGCTATCTCCCACATTTAAAATTACGCTACCATCATTTTGATTCTTGACACGCAATTCTCCAAAAAGGGTGAACTTCCCACCTATAGTTACGGTAACAGGATTAGTAGTGTTATCAAGATAAGTAACAACGTTGCCATTCACGGTAAAATTACCTTGTATGGTTCGTGAACTGCCTAAACCATTATTATTCCATATACTACCTGTTGAATTGTTAAGGATTAAATGTCCGAAATTAGAGCCTACACCATTCACAAGTGGCGTATTGTCTGATGACCATTTATTAATCTGCACAGTACTGGCTGTACCAAATGATTCAGTTCCGGCAAAAATAGAGGTAGAAGCAACCTGATTTGTGTTGTGAATATAAGTGCCCCCATTCTGAATAGTAAAAGTACCGGTAATAGTAACTACTCTGTCCGATCCGCCACCGCATTGTAAGGTGCCACCGGAGGTTATATTTACCGACTTTGTAGTTACGTTAATAATTACTGTTACAGTTCTTGAATTGCATATCACCACTGAATCACCAGCCCCGGGTGTTGACCCTGCCGATGAGCCACCACAACTAAACGTTGACCAGGTACTATTGGAACTCCAGTTTCCGGAAGAACGTGAATAATAAGTTGCGCTGTGAACCTCCACAAAAGCAAACAGGACAAATAGAACTGTGAGATAAAAGTATTTCATTTTAATTTTGTTTTCCGGGCAGTTCTTATTCGTAACTAAGAACACCTCAATAAATAGGGTAATTCGATTATTTCATTTTTTCAATAAGACTTATTTTATGTAGTTTAACGCAAATTATTTAATTTATAAATCATTGTCAAGCAAAATGTTGTTAAATAACCTTCAACATAGGGTGAAAAGCAGCTTTTTCAGGATTAGTAATAATTAAAAAGATGTCTAAATTCACTTCTGGAAGGTATTCTTTAGTTAAATGCTTTTATTTTTTTATACTTCTCCAGGAGATAAGCTATGGGCAGCAGACATTGCTGAATCTCTATGCCAAAGGGGCTATCGACAGGTATGAACTTGTTTTTAATGAGGAGTTTGATAATGGTTTAAACAGAGATAAATGGCTCACCTCTTTCCCCTGGGGTCGCCATTTAACGGGAGCCACAGAAATGCAGGAAACACAGGACTACATAACAGATGGTAACAACCTTCGTTTCGAGGAGGGTATTGGTTATTTTGATGCCAGAAAAGAGCTTACCTGTGGCGTCAGTCAGCCCTGGAGAGATTCCACTGATATTCTTGAAAACGGCAAAATGAATTACCGTTGTTTTGATTATTCTACAGCATTGCTTTATTCAAAAAACGACTTTAGCTTTGGCTGGTATGAAATTAGTTTCCGTCAATCAGAAAACTCAAATGGAACATGGCCCGCTTTCTGGTTGTTCGGGGCCAGTAATGAGATTGATATTTTTGAAAATAAAGGAGAGCGAAATGGCGAAACACATTGGGATGTACATTGCAAGGATGGATGTGACGGCAAAAAGGGGGGATGGAGTAAGATTAAGGCAGATTTTTTTAAGGATTTTAATGTGATATCACTTGAGTGGAATGCTCAAGGACAACGCTGGTATTGCAACGGGAAAAATTATAAAGCCACTCGACAGTCATTTAACAACAGAATGAACATTATTGTAAATCAGGCAGTATCCAGAACAAATGACAACAAAGGATTTTGGGTTGGTCCTGATGCCACAACAAAGTTTCCCGCATATCTTGCAGTTGATTATATACGATATTATAAAAATATATATAGGGGTAATCGTTATCCTTCCGGAAAAGGTGTTTCAGAAGTGTTACAGGAATTGATGGGGAAGGAGAATAATAATTTCCGCACAAAAATATCTCTATCACCTAAAACAAAGCGTCAACTACTCATTTCAATAGTGTATTCCGGCGATAAAAAAGCAATTACTGTTAATTCACTGTCAAAGCAAAGCAGCACCATTTATATATATGATTCATCCGGTAAACAGTTGATAAGAAAAATAATTG
>JANOBN010000331.1:0-13062 GCA_031411675.1 Bacteroidota bacterium
GCCAGCAAAATGCCGCTGCCTCTTTGGTAGCTTAAAATAAACTGGTAGCCTTTACTTTTGTTATATTCCTTTAAATAACGGAGCAGGTTATAATGAATGCTATCCTGCATAACTTCCTGCTCATCACCCAATTTTTTTAAAAGATCATCGCGCAATGCTACTAACTCCTGTTGCTTGCGCATGAAACCTTCGTATTCCTGTTGCTGTTGTTCTTCTGTCATCGTTGCGGCACGCTTTTCAAATCCTGCAAACTCTGCCTTAAGGCTTTTATCTTTTCCGGAAAGGTAATTGTCGATACTATCCCGCTTATGATTAAATTCTTTTTCCAGCGATTTTATCAACGGATAATTATCAAGCAGCGAATCCGAGTTTACATAAACAATTGCTGCATCTTTACGGTCGGCGGTAGAAATAACAACAGGCTTCATTTCCTTAGTTGAATAAACCTTGTAATAAAGAAAGGATACTGCAATAATTAATAAGACATTTAAGATCAGGGATACGTTTTTCATATTTCGTTTAATAATTTTTATGCGAAGTTCAATTAATTTGATTTTGTAATTACAATATTTGTAGAACCTGTTTTATATATATCCTGCAATTCGATACATTAGCATTCCAAGCCATTCATGAATCAGAATATCCCAGTTACTGATGTTCTCGCTATCCGGTTTAAGCAGTTTGTCAGGAGTGTACATTTCAACACCGGAACGCGCATCAACAGAGTAGGGATCGGTAGTTAATCCCGCTTTTTTAAAACAGGCAAGCGAACGTCGCATATGTGTTGCCGAAGTAATTAATAAAAACCGGGTGCCATATTTTCCATCTTTCAATATCGCCGTTGCTTCAACAGCATTTTCCCGGGTATTTCTCGAATTGATTTCCGTAATGATATTTTCCTGAGGAATGTTACATTGTTGCAACACCTTCTCTAAAAAAACAGATTCTTTCCATTCAGGATAACTCACATAACCCGAGCCACCGGAAAGCAAAATCTTTTTAATTTTTCCCTGATGATAAAGATCAATAGCCTGTATGAGCCTGTCAACACTGCTGCTATAAACCACTCTTTTAGTAGTGTTGTCATAATAACGCATACTACCACCCAGTACAATACCTACATCATAAATTCCATTTAAAGAAGAACCGGCAACAGGAGTAATTTCCCATGCTGAAATTGCTTTATTGGCAAACCAGGGATTAGAAAAGAAGAGAAGCATAAATATTCCGGTAAGCAGCATTCTTTTTTTAAGTGCCGGCTTTTTCAGAAAAACCCCTAAAAGCAGGGCAATCAATACCCAGGTTATTGGGTTGGTGATAAAATCGAGTATTTTGGAGGTAATGAAGAACATCGGCTGTATGCGAAGGCCCAAAACTAGACAGAAACAGCTATTCAGAAAGCCGGAGCCGGCTATATTTTAAACAAAGTAGAGCTAGCTGAAACCAACCCTTTGAAATCTGTCCACTTTTTGCTAATCTTGTTTTTCAGAATTGTTCATCAAAGTACCTTAAACGGAAAAACAGAGCTATGAAACTCCTTGCCATTTATAACCTGAAAGGTGGGGTGGGAAAGACCGCCACTACCGTAAACCTTGCCTATCTTGCTGCTGCAGAAGGATATAAGACCTTGCTGATAGATATGGATCCCCAGGCCGCCAGCAGTTTTTATTTTGGTGTGGAGGGCGATGCCGATTCAAATGCTGTGAAGAGAATGGCAAAAGGAAGCTATGATATTGCCGACAATATTTTCGATTCCGGCTATGATAGTCTGGACATTCTGCCTTCCGACAGCGATTATCGTAAAATAGAATTGTTTCTGAATGACATGAAGGATGCCAGCCGTTGGTTAAGTGATTTTATCAAACCGGTTAAAAAGGAATATGACCTGGTGATTCTAGATTGTCCTCCTAATATTACACTCCTTACCGAGAATATTTTCCGCAATTCCGATTATATTTTAGTCCCTGTTGTTCCTACTGTTCTTTCCGTTCGTACCTATGAGCAAATTCTGGATTATTTTGGATCACATCGTCTGAATAAGGAAAAGTTGATTCCATTTTTCAGCATGTTCGAAAAGAGAAAGAATATGCATCAGGAAATCAGCCGTGATTTTGCCCGTAAGTTCAAAGAAACCATCAGTGTTTTAATACCCTACAGCTCTGAAGTAGAGAAAATGGGAATTTATCGCGCCCCTTTAACAGCCAAGCGCCCAAGCGAAGAAGCCAGTAAAGCTTTTGGAAAACTCTGGAAAGGAGTGAAGAAGAAGATGGACATTTGAGTGCTGGGTGCTGAGTGCTGGGTGCTGAAGTGCTGAAGTGTGGGGTACTTTTCTAATACTGCCACTGCCACTGCTACTGCAACTGCCACTGCTACTGCCACTGCCGCTGCTACTGCCTCTACAATCTCATCTTCTCCTCAATTTGGCTAAATTTGCTCACACTAAAGAATCAGTATGAATAACCCCGCACCATATCTCTCAAAAAATAAAATCAGAATTGTAACAGCCGCCTCGCTTTTCGACGGGCATGATGCATCAATCAATATTATGCGTCGTATTATTCAAAGCACCGGTGCAGAGGTCATCCATTTGGGTCATGACAGAAGTGTGCAGGAAGTGGTGAATTGTGCAATTCAGGAAGATGCAAATGCCATTGCCCTTACCAGCTATCAGGGCGGACATGTGGAGTATTTTAAATATATGTTCGATTTACTGAAAGCGAAAGGATGCAGTCATATTAAAATTTTTGGTGGAGGTGGAGGTACGATACTTCCTTCTGAAATTCAGGAGTTGCAGGACTATGGCATTACCAGAATTTATCATCCTGATGATGGGCGTTCCATGGGTTTACAGGGAATGATAAATGACATGTTACAGAAATGTGATTTTGCAACGGGTGTAAATCTGAATGGGGAAGTAAAGAAGTTAGATAGAAATAATCATAAATCAATTGCAAGATTAATTTCCTGTGCTGAAAATAATCCTGATGAATTTTTATCGTATTACACAGAAATAAAAAAGGCAGCATCAACAAGTAAAGCACCGGTTCTTGGTATAACAGGTACAGGCGGTTCCGGTAAATCATCATTAGTGGATGAATTGGTGCGCAGGTTTCTGGTTGATTTTAAAGATAAAACGATTGCTATTATTTCTGTGGATCCTTCCAAACGTAAAACCGGCGGAGCATTGCTGGGCGACAGAATACGAATGAATGCCATCAACAATGAAAGAGTGTATATGCGTTCACTGGCAACACGTCAGAGCAATCTTGCATTGTCGAAATACGTTCGTGAAGCCATTGAAATTGTGAAAGCGGCAGCGTTTGATATCATCATACTTGAAACATCAGGTATCGGACAAAGTGATACAGAGATAACAGAGCATAGTGATATGAGTTTGTATGTTATGACTCCGGAATACGGTGCCGCAACACAACTCGAAAAAATTGACATGTTGGATTTTGCTGATGTGATTGCATTAAACAAGTTTGATAAACGCGGCGCACTGGATGCAATTCGTGATGTAAAAAAGCAGTATAAGAGAAATCATCAGTTATGGGATGCTGATGATGAAACACTTCCTGTTTTCGGAACTATTGCATCTCAATTTAATGATCCGGGGATGAATCGTTTGTATAAAACGGTGATGGATAAAATTGTAGAGAAGACAGGTTCACAACTTAAAAGTGATTTTCATATTACGGATGAAATGTCGGAGAAGATCTACATCATTCCGCCGCAACGTACCCGTTACCTTGCAGAAATTTCGGAGAATAACAGAAGTTATGATAAATGGGTGAAGGAGCAAAGTGATATTGCTCAGAAATTGTATTCCATTGAACAAACAATAAATTATATAGAGTCTGATGAAAATATTGATCAGAGTATTATCACTGCACTCAGCACTCAGTACTCAGCACTCCTTATAAAATTTGATGGCAGAAATAAAAAATTGCTGGAGGAGTTTCCGAAGAAGGAAAAATTATATAAGGCAGATTTTTATCAATTTAAGGTGCGTGAAAAAATATTAAATATTCAAACGTATTCCGAATCATTAAGTCATACCCGAATTCCAAAAGTTTCCTTCCCGAAATTCCGTGCATGGGGCGATCAGTTACAATGGATTTTACAGGAAAATGTTCCCGGTGAATTTCCATTTACTGCCGGTGTTTTTCGTTTTAAAAGAGAAGGTGAAGATCCTACACGTATGTTTGCCGGCGAAGGTGGACCTGAGAGAACCAATAAACGTTTTCATTATGTTTCCTTAGGAATGCCTGCTCATCGCTTGTCAACTGCGTTTGATTCTGTAACACTATATGGTCACGATCCTGATTATCGTCCTGATATTTTTGGTAAAGTAGGGAATAGCGGAGTAAGCATCTGTTGTCTGGATGATGCAAAGAAATTATACAGTGGATTTAATTTATCTCATGCTGCAACATCAGTAAGTATGACCATCAATGGTCCCGCTGCCATGCTAACCGGATTTTTTATGAATGCTGCCATTGATCAGCAATGTGAAATATATATAAAGAAAAACGGGCTGGAGGAAGAAGTAAAAAAGAAAATAGCCGAACTGTTTAAGAAGTCAGGCACATCGCAACCAAAGTATAATGGAGAATTGCCGGAAGGGAATGATGGTCTTGGGTTAATGTTATTGGGTGTTACCGGTGATCTTGTTTTAACTGCTGATGTATATCAGAAAATAAAAACAGAAACACTTGCTTCCGTAAGAGGAACTGTTCAGGCTGATATATTAAAGGAAGATCAGGCACAGAACACCTGTATATTTTCAACAGAGTTTGCATTGCGATTGATGGGCGATATGCAGGAATATTTTATTGAAAAAGATATTCGTAACTTCTATTCCGTTTCTATTTCAGGATATCATATTGCCGAAGCCGGTGCTAATCCGATTACACAATTGGCATTTACGCTTTCCAATGGCTTTACCTATGTTGAATATTATGCCAGCCGTGGAATGGACATTAATAAGTTTGCTCCTAATCTTAGTTTTTTCTTTAGCAATGGTATTGATCCGGAGTATGCAGTAATCGGACGCGTAGCCCGCAGGATCTGGGCAAAAGCCATGAAGCTTAAGTACAATGCCAATGAACGTTCACAGATGCTGAAGTATCATATACAGACTTCAGGACGATCGTTGCATGCACAGGAGATTGATTTTAACGACATCAGAACAACCTTACAGGCTTTATATGCTATTTATGATAACTGCAACTCACTTCACACCAATGCTTATGATGAAGCAATAACGACACCAACAGAAGAGAGTGTAAGAAGAGCAATGGCAATACAATTAATCATTAATCGCGAACTAGGATTAGCGAAAAATGAAAACCCAACACAGGGATCATTTATCATTGAAGAATTAACAGACCTTGTAGAAGAAGCAGTATTACTGGAATTTGACAGAATAACAGAAAGAGGCGGTGTGTTAGGTGCTATGGAAACCATGTATCAGCGCGGAAAAATTCAGGAGGAGAGTCTGTATTATGAAACATTAAAACATACCGGTGAATATCCGATCATTGGTGTTAATACATTTTTAAGCAGCAAAGGATCACCAACTATTTTGCCGAAAGAAGTAATCCGCGCAACACCGGAGGAAAAGGAGCAACAGATTAGCACTTTGAAATTACTTCATGCAAGAAATGCTGATAAATCACCGAAGCTTTTGCGTGAGTTACAGCTTAATTCAATTCAAAATAAAAACATGTTTGAATGCATTATGGAAGTAACCAAATATTGCTCACTTGGACAGATAACCAATGCATTGTTTGAAGTAGGAGGGCAGTACAGGAGGAATATGTAAGTGCCGAAAATTGACTTATGCATGACAATTTTAATTTCAATAAATAGCAAATTTGTCTGTGGATTGGTGAATTTAAAAATTAAGTATGATATTTTTTTAATTGGTGTTCTATTCTGATTTGTTGCATTATTGAGTATGAAGGAAGTTTTATTATTTAAATAAAAATGAAAAAATATTTATTCCTCTTCATACTTTTCTTTAATACATCTTACTCTCAGGATTGGTTTAGTTGCATTACACCCACGGCATGTCATGTAAATTCATTGAAAGAGTATAATGGTAAATTGATAATTGGCGGTTTTTCATCCAAAGGGCGATATATATTAAGCTATGATGGTGCTTCCTTTGATACTATTGGAATTATTGATGATTTATATCCTTCCATTTGGGCATTGGAAGTTTATAATAATGATTTATATATTGGAGGAGAATTTAGTTCCATTAATGGTCTAACAGTTAATGGAATTGCCCGATATAATGGTGTAAACTGGTCTTCATTAGGTACCGGAATTATTTTAGGAACCAGCGGAGGGCAAGTTGAAGCACTTAAGGTATTTAATAATATACTTTATGTTGGCGGAAATTTCACATCAGCAAATGGCCTGGCAGCTGATTATATAGCATCATGGGATGGCATTTCATGGGGCAATGTGGGTGCGGGATTCGATAATACGGTATCGAGCTTCGGTATTTACAATAATGAATTATATGCAGGTGGCTACTTTTATAAAAGTGGAAATGATACCGTAAGTGGAATTGGCAAATGGGATGGGAACATTTGGCATCCTCTAGATAATGGGGTTAGCGTTGTTGTAGGTAGTAGTAGTGGTCATTGGGTGAAATCCATTCAGGAATATAATGGTGAATTATATGTAGGAGGATATTTTTTTAATGCTGATACTATTAATTCTCCAATGATTGCCAAATGGGATGGCTTTAATTGGTCAGCACCAATATTTAGTACTAACATGTTTGGTACAGTAACTTGTATGAAAATATATAACCAAAAATTATTCTTTGGTGGTTTTTTTCAAGATTGGTTGAATGGTTTGCATTATGTTGCTTCTTGGGATGGTAGTTCAACTGATATACTTGATAGTGGTTTGTTTGCGACATCACTTTTTAAGCAGGTTTGGGCTTGTGAGGTATATAATAGCAGAATTTACTATGGAGGAAATATCAATGCCAACTTTCAGGGCAATGTCCTTTCAGAAGGTATTATTGCATGGGACGAATTTGCTACAGGAATTCAATCAGATAATTTAATCAATAATAGTTTAATTATTTACCCTAATCCTTCCAATAGTTATTTTACGATTAATACAGCCCAATTATCATCTTGTGTTTTAACAGTAAAGGATATTTTAGGCAGGGAGATTCAAAAATGGAATATTGATAAAAAGTACTTTGATTTTGGATTTGATTTACCTTCAGGAATATATATTGCAGAGGTTTTTTCAGAAGGAAAACGTATATCGATTAAAATGATAAAGAATTAAAATTAAACGACTTTCTGACTTCAATAAATGAGAAAATTTGCTTTTTAATCCGGCAATCGAAATGAAAATCCAAGTGCCCCATAATAGTCAGGCGCGTTCTCAGTAATACCCACACCACCGGAAATATCGAATTGCATATTTGGTTTCATTTGATAGACAAAACCACCATCAAAACGATGATCAGCATTTTGATTCTGGGGGGCAAATCCATAAAATTCAAAATAAATACCTGTGTTTTTTCCGGTAGTTATTCCTGAAGTTAATGTATAAATAAAAGTCGGCTCTGCAGAAAATCCATCCCATTCTGCTCCAAGATTATATGCAAGTGTTACTTTTTCTGATAATGTATGTTGCATGGTTAAACGAAAGGAGGGGGCATAATAAACTGTTTTATAATCCTCGCTTGCAAAATCCGGTATGGAAAGATGACCGATAAATGCCATCTCGGGAAATATGCCTTTCTCCTCATTTAATTTTGCTTTTAATCCAAAGGTTAAAGGAGTGAATCCGGTAGATGTTTCCTTATAAATTTCTTCAGCTACAAACTCTTCAATTAAACGAAATTCAAACATTTCATTGACACCATATCGTATTAAAGTAGATGGCAGAGCATAAGCGGAAGAATTAGTTGTAACCTTTTCATAGGAAAATCCACTTTCAACTTGAAAATGATTGGCAGGAACAATAAAGGGACATTCCGTCTGATCAGGCCGGTCTGTTTGAATTGCAGGATTATTTTGTGCGTAAATTGTCGTTTGGGAAATCAGAAATACAAGTACTGCTAAAAACTTATTTGTCATGGTTTACTAAGTGGTTGGTAATTCCACAAAAATAGGCATAAAATAAACGCAGATCATTATGACGATTTTTAATCAGTACATAACAACCTGCGTTCTTCAACCAACCACTTGGAAAAAATTTATTAAACCACCATTTAATAGATTAAATTTAAAAGCGACTTAATTTACTTGTTCTTTACTTTTTAATCTACTACTTTTTATTTATTGATACTGCTACTTGTTTACCTGTTATTTACTTTCCTGCCGTTGCCACTTATTTTTCTGTTACTGTCACTTATTTTGCTGCTACTGCTACTGCAACTTTTTTTCTCCTACTTACACTGCCACTTATTTTTTCCTGCTACTGCCACTGCCACTGCCACTTTTTTTATACTGCCACTGCCACTTATTTTTTCAAGCTACCTTTATTCTTTTGTTAAATTGTTATTAAAAAGTGTCTTTGAATATTTAATGCAAATATGGCAATGAAACCAGCTTAGATCAAACTGATATTTTCTATATTTGTATAGATGAAATTGATGTCTAACTATGAACCTCCAGCAATTAGAGTATATTTTAGCTATTAACAATGAGCGGCACTTTGCCCGTGCGGCCGAAAAGTGCTTTGTTACTCAGGCTACCCTTAGCATGATGGTAAGGAAGCTGGAAGAGGAGCTGGGAGTTAAAATTTTCGATAGAAGCAGGCAGCCTGTGGTACCTACTGAAACAGGCGTAGCCATTCTTGAGCAGGCACTTCAGGTACTTCAGGGAACAAAGATGATTAAGGAAATCATTTCCGATAGAAAGGGGACCATTGAAGGAGAATTGAGGATTGGCGTTATTCCTACAATTGCACCTTATCTATTGCCCCTGTTTCTGAATCGCTTACTTAAAAAATATCCAAAAGTTAAAATACATATCAGTGAGCGGACCACTGATGAAATTATTGCCAGGCTTAAAGATCAGCGATTGGATGTAGGTATCTTGGCAACTCCACTTAACGATTCCGGTCTCCTTGAAACCCCTCTTTTCTATGAACAATTTGTGGTGTATGCAGCAGAGGCAAGTGATACGTTAAAAAAGAAATATGTGCTGGCAGAAGAAATTGATCCATCTAATCTGTGGTTGCTCGAAGAAGGGCATTGTTTAAGATCGCAGGTGGTTAACCTTTGTGGATTGAAAAGTAAGGAAAAGGAATTGCATCAGCTGGATTTTGAAGCGGGAAGTATTGAAACACTGATAAAAATTGTAGAGGGTAACCAGGGAATTACCATTTTACCCGAACTGGCACTGGACGACATGCCTGCACGGCAGTTAAGAAAAATACGCTACTTCAAAGCACCGGCGCCGGTTAGGGAAGTAAGCGTTGTTACTTATCGTTATTTTATGAAGAAAAAGCTGGTTGATATACTGAGTCAGGAAATTATGGCCGGTGTGCCAAAGGAAATGCTGGAGAAACAAAGGAAATTGATAGTTGATATCTGATACTTCTGCGCCCGCTTTTGCTGTTAAATCAAGAATAAAATGCACTTTTAAGGAAATAAATAATGATATTTTTAAATTAATGGTTATTTTCACCTTCTTAATCCCAAAATCAATGAAAAAAAACCTACTCCTTATAGCTTTAATTTCCTGCCTTACTTCACAGGCTCAGGTTTTTAATTATTCAGGTACCTTGCCCGCTCCGATTCCCGATAATAATGCGAATGTTTATTTTCCAATTGTTATCTCCGGCGCACCATCTGCTTTAAATAATAGCTTTGGACTTGATGGAGTATGTTTTTCTATCAACCACCCTCAGCCAAGTGATCTTAAAATTTCACTGACATCGCCTGATGGTAATACCATTATTTTATCACTGCATAATGGTAATGGCGGGTCAAATTATAATTCCACGTGTTTGCGGATGAGCGCTGCAACAGGGATGACAGGAAACACTGCACCATTTGTTGGAGAATTTCTTCCCGATCAATCATTGAACTATTTAAATAACGGACAAAATCCTAATGGAACATGGATGTTTACAATCATAGATGTTTTTCCATTTTTTAACGGATCACTCTCTAATGTGACTTTGAGTTTTGGCAATAACCCACCGCCTGACCCATCAGCGCTGCAATTTGTTTGTACTACTGCAAATGCAGCTGGCTGTAGTTGTAAGGATAGCTCTTTTACTGATTGTGATTTATTGCCCGACTTGCTTTGCTCACACGTTGTTGTTCGTGATGGAATTAATGAAACAATAGGGCATGTCGGTTTTCCAAATGCAGTAATTAATGTAGGATCCGGTCCGGTAGAAATGAAACCAACGGGTAATTGTTTCTGTGATACAGTTCCTGTTTCTTGCGCAACGGTAACTTGTCCTAACGGTTCATTACCAAAAGAAAGTATTGTGCAACGTATTTATCATAAGAATCCTAACGGACAAATGACTTTCTATGATCGTCCTGCAGGTTTCCAGAGTTTTCATCCGTCACACAATCATGTGCATGTTCAGGATTTCACCGCATTCTCTCTACGTGTTCCGACCACCGATCCTGATCCTTTAAACTGGCCGGTAATTACCAATTCTATTAAGCAGGGATATTGTTTGATAAATATGGGATCCTGCAATAGCATCGACAGTGTTTGTATGTCGCATGGAAATGTTATTAATGATAATATGATTCCCAACTTTAACCTGGGAACAGTAACCGGATGCGGTAATCAGGGACAGGGTGTTTTTGTCGGACGTTATGATATGTACGGTGCAGGAAATGGTCAGGAAATAACTGCACCTAATATTTGCAATGGAAATTATTATTTAGTTGCTATAATTGATCCTTACAATAATTTTTTGGAAGAAGATGAAACCAACAATGTGATTGCCGTACCAATTACCTTAACACAGCAATCAGGCGCTGCTTTAAATGCAACGTTTCTGTATGTTACCAATGGCATGCAGGTCGGTTTTATTAATTATACTCCTAACGTAACACAAACCTGGGATTTTGGTGATGGAACCCTTGGCTCCGGTGTTGCTCCTGCTCATACTTACTCATTACCTGGAACCTACATTGTAACCCTTACTGTATTTAACGGCAGCTGTGCCACCACTTCAGCACAAACCGTAACAGTGGGTACAGTTTCAGGGCTGGAAAGTTTTCAGTCAGGATTATTTGAGGTGAATTTAACGCCAAACCCTTCAAGAGATAGATTCACACTGGAATATCAGTTAGTTAATCCTTCAGAAATTCAGATTACCGTATATAATATGATAGGCGAGGAAGTGCGAGTATTTCCTTCCTCTGAAGAGATTTCCGGAAAACATGTTGTAGAGTTGAATAATCTGGATAAAGGCGCATATATGGTTAAAATAGCAGCCAACGATAAAACTATTGTAAAGCGAATCGTAAAGCTTTAAACGTATACTAAGATTTTAAGAAGCCTGACCTTTTTCATAGGGTCAGCTTTTTTTTGGTGCAAATCAGATATCTATTATACCTGTTCAGCGAATATTATTCCTTTTCAGAATGTTTCATTTTCACTTAACTGCCGAAGTTTGCATATTTGTGCAACCGGAGATACAGAAGCCAAAAATTATTATTCGGTAGGTGAATCCGGAAACGGATTCTCAAAGAAATTTTAGTGGTAATCGTGGTTGATTCGAAGGGGGCCTCTTAAAGAGGCCTTCTTCTTTTTATATATTTGTGGTAAGAAAATTCAGGCATTTCACTAACCTATGCCAAAATGTTTCTACGACAATCACCGCTACTCCGGCTGTTGATTCCTTTTATTGCCGGTATTCTGGCAGGGAATCTCTCTGTATGTAATTATATACAGTCCATCATTCTATTCTCATCATCCTGTTTGTTGTTTTTCCTTTATTTCTTTTTCATCAAACGATTGCGGTATTCACTGCGCTGGCTGTCAGGCTTAATATTTTATTTTGTTTTTTTTATGTCCGGACTAAATTCCTGCATACTTTACACTTCCTTAAACTATCCTGATCATTTTTTTAAATCAAATTCTACCTATTTTATTGTAAGAATAATAGCACCACCTGTTTTTTCAGGTAAAGGAATTAAGGCAGATGGAGAAGTGATAGCCATTGAAACCGGGGCAAAATGGAATAAATCTTCAGGAAAAATTAAATTGTTTTTTCAAGCTGATAGTAATTATATTTCCTATGGTAAATTATTTGTTATTCATGGTAAACCGGCTAAAATTCCTCCTCCCCTGAATCCCGGTGAATTCAACTATTCTAAATATCTTGCTTGCCATAATGTATTTGCACAATTATATGTTGCTTCAGGTCAATGCAAGGAGCTGCCATTTCATGATGTTTCTTTTATCTATGAATTTTCCTGGAAGCTGCGTGATTATCTTGTTTCTGTCTTAAAAAAATCAGTACCGGAAGAAGATATATATAGTGTAGCCTCTGCACTCTTAGTGGGTTATGAAGAAGATATCGGAAATGCGGTTTTAAAAGCGTATTCCAGCTCCGGTACTTTGCACGTTTTGTCAGTTTCAGGTATGCATGTAGCACTGATATATAAAGTACTGGAATGGATTTTTTCCTTTCTGCTGAAGTTGAAACGCGGAAGACATCTTTACTTTGCAACAATTATACTTTGTGTATGGTTTTATTCGCTGCTTAGTGGCTTATCTCCATCCGTGCTTCGTGCGGCAATGATGTTAACACTGGTAGTTACCGGAAAATGGATGTCAAGGACTTCCTCTGTTTACAATTGTATGTTTGTGTCTTGCTTTATCTTGCTTGCTTTCAATCCCTTTTTGTTGCAGGAAGTTGGATTTCAATTATCATTACTGGCAGTTGGTGGTATTGTGTTTGTGCATCCGCTTTTGTTCCGTATTTATACTCCTCCCGGGAAGATAATGTATGCGGTATGGAGTGTTATTTCAATATCGATATGTGCTCAACTTATGACATTTCCGATCGGGATATTTTATT
>JANOBN010000332.1:0-1566 GCA_031411675.1 Bacteroidota bacterium
AGCTTCCATAATGGCATCTGCAGCAAATGCAGGGGGTACAAAAACAATAGAAACATTGGCTCCGGCATCTTTTACGGCCTGAGTTACGGTATTAAATACGGCTTTATCAAGATGCTTGGTTCCTCCTTTTCCCGGAGTGACCCCGCCTACTACGTTAGTTCCATATTCTATCATTTGAGTAGCATGGAAAGTGCCCTCATTACCTGTAAAACCCTGTACAATAACACGGGAGTTTTTATTGACTAATACGCTCATTTTCTATCTGATATTTGCGGCAAAAATAACCTAATATTTTTAACAGACACTTATCTACCTTTGGCATCCCATGAAAATTACAACCAAAGACACTATTTGCGCCCTGGCAACTCCCCCGGGACAAGGTGCTATAGCTGTAATCAGGTTATCCGGCAAAGATACTTTTATCATAGCGGCCAAAATCTTCAGGGATAAAAATGGCAAACTGAAAGACTTTTCTAAGATGAAGTCGCATACTCTTCATTTCGGTATTTTATATGATGGCGAACAAGCAATAGATGAAGTACTGGTAAGCCTGTTTAAATCTCCTCACTCTTACACTGCCGAAGACACTATTGAAATATCCTGTCATGGTTCAATATATATACAGCAGCAGCTACTTCAGTTATTAGTTAAAAACGGTGCCCGTACTGCTCAACCCGGAGAATTCACGCTTCGTGCATTTCTTAATGGCAAGATGGATCTTTCGCAGGCAGAAGCAGTGGCGGATTTAATTGCTACACAGGATGAAGCTATTCATCGCATTGCCTTGCAACAATTAAGAGGAGGCTTCAGTAGTGAGATAAAAGTATTGCGGGAATCGCTTATCAATTTTGCCGCACTTGTTGAACTGGAATTAGATTTTGCAGAAGAAGATGTGGAGTTTGCCAACAGAGTGCAGCTTAAGAATCTGGTAAGTGAATTGCAAAATAAGGTTTCCACTTTACTGGAATCTTTTAACAGAGGGAATGTGCTTAAGAATGGTATTCCTGTAGTAATAGCAGGTAAGCCTAATGTCGGGAAATCTACTTTACTAAATGCTTTGTTAAATGAAGAACGTGCCATCGTTTCAGAAATTGCAGGTACTACCAGAGATGTTATTGAAGATGAATTGGTGATTGATGGCTATCGTTTCCGGTTTTTAGATACTGCCGGCATTCGTCATACAGAAGATGTGATTGAAAAGATAGGTGTTGAACGCACGATGGAGCAAATTGTGAAAGCCTCCATTATTATATATATGGAAGATGGCAGTAAAGTAAATCCTGAACTCTTAATTACAGAGCGCGGTGCAATTGCCTCTCAATTGTTGCCATCCCAACATTTAATTACTGTTATTAATAAAGAAGATTTGATTGATGCTAAGCAGAAGTCACAATACAATAATGTACTTTTTATTTCCGCGAAAAAACAAATTGGCTTGCATGAGTTAAAAACTGCATTGCTGGAACAGGTTAAGCTTACCACAGCAACAGGAAACGATAACCTGGTGATAAATGCCCGTCATGCTTCAGCATTAAATGAATCTAATAAGGAATTACTGAAAATTAT
>JANOBN010000333.1:0-1613 GCA_031411675.1 Bacteroidota bacterium
CCACGCGCTTATCTCAGGTGAACTGTTAAAATTCTGGTGAATGTTGCTGCCTATTTTTGCTTTTGGCTGAATCATACAAATGTTTTTTGTTAACAGTTAATAAAATTGTGCCAAACTTGCGCACTATGTTCCACAATATTGGTTGGCACAATAATGTTAACGATCTGTATATGAAAAGGAAGGTTTTAATCATAGACGATGAAACAGATGAGTGCTTTTTAATCTCAGCATTTTTAACAAGAAAGAATTATGAGGTAAAATATGCACATACTTTACTGGATGGAATTATAAAATTAGAAAGCGAAAAGCCGGATGTACTACTATTGGATAATAACCTGCCCGATGGGTTAGGATGGAGCAAGGCCGATGAAATTAAAAAGCAGTTCCCTGCTATACAAATCACCCTGATCAGTGCGCATGAAAACGCATCTCATTCTACAATAGCGGATAGCTCAGAATTTAGAAAACTGGAAAAACCGATCAGTTTTCAAACACTCGAAAAATACCTGGAATAAATACCGGATTACGAGACGATACGTATCCATGCTCTATCAAAGAGCCAGCGCATGTTTAATAAATTTTTTGTCCGCATCATCATATGGCTGCCATTTGCCTGATGTAATCGAATACGTGCGGGCGGAAATCTCTCCTGAATATAATGCTGCCAGTCCCGAAATAATATCTTCAGGAAGTGAACCAAATTCCTGGCAGGCAAGGTCAACAATAAAAATGGAAGCAGGGGTAGAGAGATATATCCCATCCTGTGGCTCGCCTGTGACCATGCAAATGCCATACGCTTTCGCAATACCACACCAGTTAATGCAAATAGTTCTACCCGCTATACCTCTTGTAAAAATTTCTTCAAGTAAATATTCAGCATCTTTTATGGATGGGTAAACAGTTATTGTTTTGACTGTTTGGGCACCTGTTAGGAAAGGCAGGGTTAACCCGGCACCGCCCATTTGTTCCCAGGCCAGTAACAATTTTGCCCAATAAGGAACCGAATGATCTTCTTCGTGCATATAGCAAAGATACTGAACAGAGAAAAAAGGGAAACCGGGAATTATCCCGTTGTTTAAGACGGAGCTTAGTCGGATATTATATACTAATCCGAAGTAACCTGTGTAATCCTGTACACGCGCACCGCTTCATGCGGTAGATAGTATGAGGGCTGGTGCGGATGAACTGCACGGCTGCCGGGAGGGAATGGTCGAATACATTAACCAACCAGGCCATTTCGGGGTCACTTATCCTCAGTTATTGCAGGCACTCATTTTACAGTATAAAATAGATGAATACCTTTTTTGGTCCTTAAGGCAAGTGAGGTTTGAAAAGCGTGAACCAGAAATAAGTAAAATGAAAAAATGCAGAATTTTATTAGCTGAAGATGACCCAGATGATAAGTTGTTACTAAAAGAAGCCTTCAACTCTCTTGGTGCGGACGAAATGCTGGAATTTGCTGATAACGGAGAACAGGTATTAAGAAAACTCCAGGATAAGGCAACCGAACTTCCGGACCTGATCATTGTTGATGTTAATATGCCCAAAATAGGCGGTATGCAAACCCTTGAGCGCCTGAAAGCTACTATAATAGAAATTGAAGTCGATCGCTT
>JANOBN010000334.1:0-2687 GCA_031411675.1 Bacteroidota bacterium
GTAACGGTTACTGATCAAAACGCTTGTACTGTTTCTAATTCATTTGTTGTTAGTCAGCCTTTAGTGTTTTCACTTAGTGCAGTCATCGATTCTGTAAACTGTTTTGCAGGAAGTGATGGTGCAATAGATATTACTCCTTCCGGAGGAATACCATCATATACTTATTTATGGAACAGCGGTGCAACAACACAAGACCGCACCGTATTAATTGCAGGGACTTACACTGTTACTGTCACAGACCAAAATGCATGTACAGTTTCCAATTCATTTGTAGTAAGTCAGCCTATTGCTTTAACACTTACTGCTCTTATTGATTCTGTAAATTGTTTTGCAGGAAGTGATGGTGCAATCGATATTACACCGTCTGGCGGAACACCGGCTTATACTTATTTATGGAATAACGGTGCAACAACACAGGATCGCACCGGATTGATTGCCGGTACTTATTCTGTTACCATCACTGATCAAAATGCCTGCACAGTTTCCAATTCATTTGTTATTAATCAACCTTTTATAATAAATGCCACTACATCATCAACTCCTGCAGGCTGTGGACTTTCAAATGGCTCTGCAACTGTATCGGCAAATGGTGGTACAGGGTCACTTTCTTTTTTATGGAATAATGGAGCAACTAGCAGTGTTAACTCAAACATTTTAGCTGGTGTTTATACTGTAACTGTTACAGATATTAACTCCTGCACAGCCGTAAGAAACGTAAATGTTGCAAATTCCGGAGCACCATCAATTGTTCTTGACTCATTGGTTCCTCCAAATTGTTTTGGTGGTGCAAATGGTAATATATTTATTAGCATTACCGGCGGCACTACTCCTTATTCGTATTCCTGGAGCAACGGAGCAGTAACACAGGATGTCTCCAATCTTATTGCCGGAAATTATACAGTAACTGTTACTGATTCTCTTTCATGTACCACCAACAGCACATTTATTCTTACACAACCGGCTTTTCTCAACTTAACTTTTGCTGTCACAGACCCTTCCTGCGGATTGAATAACGGATCCATAACGGTAAATCCTGCCGGAGGAACTTCTTCGTACACATACCAGTGGTCAAATTCATCGCTTACACAAACGATAAATGGTCTTGCACCGGGATCATACACAGTTACTGTTACTGATGCAAAAGGATGTACGGTTATCGGCGATACTACATTAACAGGTCATCCATCCCCGCAAATTGTTTCTGATTCCACCAATGTGGTTTCCTGTTTTGGAGGAAGTGATGGCGATATATATATAACTCTTATTTCAGGAACACCCGGTTTTTCTTATTTATGGTCCAATGGTGTTACTGTTCAGGATAACATTAATATTATTGCAGGCCAATATACGGTAACCGTAACGGATACACTTGGATGCAGTGATCAGTCAATATTTAATGTTGGTCAGCCGGCTTCAGCACTAGGGGGAACTTTCACTAATTCGGCTGCCTCATGTAATCAGGCTAATGGTACATCAACTGTTAATGCAAGTGGTGGCACATCTCCTTATACTTATTTATGGTCTAATGGGCAAACTACTGTAACAGCAATAAATCTTGCCGCCGCAAATTACCTGGTTACTGTTAGAGATAGTAAGGGTTGCACAGTAACATTGTCAACATCAGTCGGAGCAAATGGTCAGCCTTCCATAAGTTCGGCATTAATTACCGACCTTACATGTAACGGAGGTAATAACGGAAGTATAAATATTACGGTGGCCGGTGGTCTTGCACCATATACTTATTTATGGATACCCGGAAATTTTAATTCTCAGGATATTTCCGGTGTTGCCGCAGGAAATTATATTGTCACGGTTACCGATTCAACAGGTTGTTCGGTCACAGATACTTTTGCGATAAATCAACCTTCCGCTTTTTCGTCATCATTTACGGTTCGTAATTCAACATGTCTGCTTTCAAATGGATTTGCAAAAATTAATGTTAACGGAGCAACGCCTTCTTATACATATTTATGGAATACCGGTGCAATAACCGATAGCATCTTCAATCAATTATCTGGAAATTATACTGTAACTGTTACTGATGCAAATTCCTGCGATTCAATTTTCACTGTGTTTATTGGCAGTACACCCGGCCCTACAGCAGTTACTGATTCTGTTGTTGGTGTCAAATGCTTTGGAAATACAAATGGAGCAATATATATAACTGCTTCCGGGGGTACGGGAACATTACAATATTTATGGTCTGATAATTCCACTCAGCAGGATTTAATAAATGTTGTAACCGGAACATATACTGTAACTGTTACTGATGCTAATTTATGTACCGTTACTTTGACAAATACCGTTAACAGCCCCGTGCCATTAAGTTATAACCTTACCTCAACTCCAAATTTTTGCGGACAAAATAATGGAACGGCAACTATTAATAATCTTGCAGGAGGAACATCACCATATTCTTATTTATGGAGTAACGGAGATACCGGCTTAGCTTCAGATTCACTTTCTGTTGGTTTTGTTAGCGTAACTGTTCAGGATATTAAAGGTTGCCAATTAAAGGACAGTATAAATATCACCAATTCAGGAGGGCCGCAAGTAACTTTGTTGAACCAGGTTAATCCTTCCTGTTATGGTAGTAATGATGGTTCTTTAGAAATTGATGTTACCGGGGCAAATCCTCCTTTTACAATTTTATGGTCAAATGGTGATGTTGCCGGAATTGCTGATTC